>VXXH01000024.1 GCA_009835515.1 Candidatus Poribacteria bacterium | reverse complement strand
TTTTAAATCAGTCTACCGCAAAATGAAGTTAAAATCAAGAAAATTTTGATTTCCATTGCACATCCGAATAGAAAAATGGTAAACTTTATAATGCGAGTAGTCGTTTGAAAAAAAACGAACGAACAGTTCATCAAAGTCAAAGGAGATTTGAAATGAAACGCAATTTAATATCTTTAACATCGAATTGTAGGTTAAGCCCGTATCTGGTGTGCTTACTTCTGATAGGCGCGCTCTGTTTACATACGACAGAATTCGCGTCAGCGGAGGCCTTAGATCCGGATTTAGTACTGTATTTCGATTATGAAGACTTCAAGGGGGACACTGTCCTTGAAAAATCTGGACGCGGTTACGACGGCGCGATCAACGGAAAGGTCACACAGTCTAATGACGGGAAGTTTGGCAAAGCCGCTCATTTCGCCACTGGCAGCTTCCTTGACTTGGACGGTCCCAATATCGACCCAGATGATATCCCTACCGAAGGCATGAGTATCGTCGCGTGGCTTAACGTTGAAGCCATCGCAGATATGGCGATTTTCAATGCGCGTGCTGGCGACAGTACGTGGCTTGTACATCCAGAAGCACGTGGTAGTGGCAAGTATCGCTGGCTCAATCGGAGCCCTGGTGGTGCAACTATCTTTGATATTCGCGCCGGTGATAACAAGGCGAATGAATGGCAGCATTACGCTGGCACGTTCAGCCGCGCAGATGGATTAGCCGTTCTCTACATCAACGGGAAAAACGTTATGGAAGAAAAAGCCCGGGTCGGCACGCCTATCGCAGGCGACTGGGATCAGGGAGCTCGTGTCGGCTATAACATCGATAATAACCGACCCTTCGCTGGACTCATGGATGACCTGAACGTCTGGAAGCGCGGTTTGACTGAAGAAGAAGTCAATACTATTATGAACGAGGGCGTTGACGCTTTTCTCGCTGTTGAAGCACGCGGTAAACTGGCGACGACTTGGGGAAAACTTAAAGCATCAAGGTAAAACAAAACCCGTGAAGTGGAAATGGATTTAATCCATTCCTTGGTTGGCACGTCATTGAACCGTTGGTAACAGCACCAATAGCGTGCCTACCCAATTTGCGCAAAAAAGTACAGAATGGTTTATCTAAAGGAGGATTTCAAAAGATGAAACGGAATCTTACACTAACCCCTTATCTAATGTGTCTACTTCTAATAGGTGTTTTCTGTATGTCTACGGCAGGAATTCAGGGGGCATCCGCTCAGATTTTAGATCCGGATTTAGTACTGTATTTCGACTATGAAGACTTTGATGGAAATACCGTCGTTGAAAAGTCCGGACGTGGCTACGATGGCGAGATTAATGGAGATGTTACACAGTCTAATGATGGAAAGATCGGGAAAGCTGCCCATTTCGCATCCGGGAGCTTTCTGGATTTAGATGGCCCCAATATTAAGGCTGAAGACATCCCTACCGAAGGTATGAGTATTCTCGCGTGGCTCAACGTTGAAGCCGTTTCAGATATGGCGATTTTCAACGCCCGCGCGGGGGATAATACATGGCTTGTACACCCAGAGGCGCGCGGGGGCGGAAATTATCGATGGCTCAATCGGAGCCCCGGTGGTACAACGATATTTGACATTCGTGGTGGCGAAAACAAGGCGAATGAATGGATACATTACGGTGGCACATTCAGTCAGGCAGATGGGTTAGCGGTGCTTTACATCAACGGTGAAAAAGCCGGTGAAGAAGCGGCTCGCGTCGGCACGCCTATCGCAGGCGACTGGGATCAGGGGGCACGTGTCGGCTATAACGTTGACAATAACCGTCCGTTTACCGGACTGATGGACGACCTCAATATCTGGAAACGCGGTTTGTCAGCCGAAGAGGTCAATGACATCATGAATAACGGGCTTAGCGCAGTGCTCACTGCAGTAGAAGCGCAAGATAAACTCGCAACTACTTGGGGCAGGCTTAAAGCACACTAACGAAGATGGGAAGGATTCAACCATTTTCCAGTAGGCGTGCTGGTGAAGCGCGCCTATCAAATTTGCCTAAATACCAACAAGAAGAGGACGCATGGCTAACCGACCCAATATACTCTGGATTTGTAGCGATCAGCAGCGGTTTGATTCATTAGGTTGTTACGGAAATCCATTTGTTGAGACACCGAATTTGGACCGGTTGGCACAAGAAGGCGTTCTTTTTCAACACGCCTACTCGCAAAGTCCGGTCTGCACACCGAGCAGAGCCAGTTTTCTCACCGGACGCTACCCACGTACAACACGATGTAGGCAAAATGGACAAGCAATCCCACTCGACGAAGTGTTGGTGACGAAGTTACTCCGCGATGCTGGATATGTCTGCGGTTTGTCGGGAAAATTACACCTCGCGCCTTGTAATCCACGCGTCTGCAAAGGGACAGAAGAACGGATTGATGATGGCTATGATCAATTCTTCTGGTCACACGATCCGAGCGATGCTTGGTTCACGCACGACTATATCCAATGGCTACGCGATAAAGGTCTCCGCCGAGACAGTAAACCGTTCCAAGAATCGAAATACGTCCAAGTGATTCCGTCAGAGGCACACAGCCAAACGACATGGTCCATCGAGTGTGCAATGTCGTTTATCGGAGGTGCTGAGCGTTTTAAGCAGCCGTGGCTTTTCTCGGTGAATATGTTTGACCCGCACCACGCATTTGACCCGCCAGTAGCAGCATTGGAACGGTATCGCGATATACTTGATGATATTCCGCTGCCTAACTATGTTGAAGGCGAACTCGACAATAAACCGATCTGGCAACAGGTTGATCATGCCGGTGCTTATGGTAATAGGTCTGGCTACCCTTATGCCGAAATGAGCGACACAGATCATCAGTGGGTACGCGCCGCATATTGGGCGATGATTGATGTTATTGACGCGCAAGTCGGACGCTTGCTGGACTTTTTGGAAAAAACTGGGCAACGCGAGAATACAATCGTTATCTTCACATCCGACCACGGCGAAATGCTCGGTGACCACGGTATCTATTTAAAGGGTCCTTACTTTTATGAACCCGCTGTCCGCGTGCCACTGATTATTTCTGGACCGGGAATGCTGAACAACGGCGCACGTTCAGACGCCCTTGTGGAATTAGTGGATCTGGCACCGACACTACTTGAGGCAAGCGATATGGAGCCTTATGCCGGTATGCAGGGACAGAGTCTATTATCGCTGCTGACGGGTGAAAAAGTGTTAGATACACACCGCGATGATGTCTATTGCGAGTATTATAACGCCATGGGATGGCACAGAGAACCTGCTGCACACGCGACGATGGTGCGGAACAAACAACATAAGATCGTCGTTGCACATGGAACCGGTGGCGGAGAACTCTATGATCTTGACTTGGACCCACAAGAAACAGACAATCTCTGGGGTTCCCGTGATCACACAGGGGTCAGGTTGGAAATGCAGGAACGGATTATGGATCGGATGGCTTGGACGGTGGATCCGCTTCCGAAGCGTCAGGCTCCGTGGTAATCTCTGAAACCGAAAACGCGTTTAGTAACTCGGTGCGGTAATCGCCTTGTGAGAGTAATTCTTTATTCGCGCGGAGACTCGCTTCATGGAACCGATAGTCATTTTTGCCGCGTCGATAGTAACATTGTAGGTGTTCAGCGTCAACTGCCCATTTGAGGACGACTGGTGAGATATCGAGCATCGCCGCCGTTTCCTTGAGATCATATTCAACCACGGCATTGCGTATCTGCATCTTTTTTCTCCAGGCCGGTAGGTGCGATTCCAAACCGCACCGGACTTTCACAAGAAATTACCGAATTAATTTTTTTATCTTCATCTCACGAAATTATAAAAGATACAACGTCATAGGTCAAGCGGAATTTCATAATGCAGTATAGGTGTGTTAGTTACGTCTTCGCGAGCTACTTTAAACCGTGGTTTATATGCAGCCTGATCCTCTGTAGTGCTATAACAGGTTTAGATGCAACTGCTGAAAACTTCTTATCACGTTGGGACCAAACGCTTTTTGACCGTATTTACGATTCACCACCACGCCAAGAACCTATATGGACAGGCATGGAAGGTATCTCAAGGCTTGGGGACTACCGAGGTGTGATGGGTGCCTCAATCCTCCTGATGGCTTACGGAAATGAATCACATCGGGAAACTGGCAAACTTTTGTCTTCGGCATACATGGGAGCAGGGATCATAACGTTTGGGATGAAAAAATTGATTGGGAGAAAGCGAGCGCTTGATGAAACACTCGGAAATCCAGCAATGCCGTCAGG
>VXXH01000860.1 GCA_009835515.1 Candidatus Poribacteria bacterium | reverse complement strand
TTGGTAACTTTGTTGTGGATAATATTGAGTCGAAAACACGCGGAAAATTCAGCAAGTTTATTCAGAACAGTTCTGCGGGGATCAAGATAGATGAAAAGTGTCTTTTGCTTCGCTTATCATTTCAGGAAATTTGGAATGAGGTACGAAACATTATTACTGAAAAGACCTATGCAGCTAATGTGGATGCGATGAATGATCGTTCTCGTAGAAAGTTACAAGAGGACCGCGGGAAGTTAGTTGGTAGCAAACGAAATAAAAAGAACCCTGATCCTGTAGGACAAGTTGCATTAATTGATAAGATTTTGGATGAGCAGGTTTACTTGCTTCCGCCAGACGATGTTGCTATTAGGATTGGGGAATTAGTTCGCACGTACTACATCTTTCTTAACGAGCACTTTTCCTCAACTATTCCCGATGCTTGGAATTACATCTACGATCTGCTTAAATTACCTTTGGAGATTGAAGATGCTACCTTACGACCACGATACACGGCTTTCAGTAAAAGGTATGATCGGGGTTATATCATCGGACGCGATCTCTACAATTCGGAGATGAGTTTTGATGAAGTCTACGAGTTGATTCTACAGGATGGATCAAGTCTTATGGAAACCATACAAATGGAAAGCGAATTTGGGGTTTTAAAAGATTATGTTCACAAGTATGTTGATTTCGACTTCGCTGTTGGCAGAGACAAAGATTTTGCGACAAACCTGACCCGCTATGTTAAAGACAACCATGTTCAGTGTAGTACCTGTGGTTCAGAATTTGATACTGACCTCTGGATGAAACCGGACGTGCCACCGAATATTAAAGTTCAACAGTTCTCAAATCGGCTTCAAGGCGGATCGTCACGTGAGCCGAAACGCCGCGTCTGCAGGGTGTGCCGAACCCAGTATATGCTTGACAAAATCTGTTACAATGTGACAAGCAGCACCTCAACATTTTTTATTCATTTATATCCGCCATCGTTTTTCACTGACGGGTTAATTAAAGCTTTTCGTGCGGCACAAAATAGATTTCGTGATCCAGATTTTCCTTCCTCCATATATATCGACACGTACAATGCCTTTCGCATCTATCGGGAAAGGGCACAGTTAGTATTGCCGGTTTCAAAAACAAAAAGTAACGGAAATCCTATCCCAGAGTTTTCGGAAGCACTTGGTAATATTCTAACTATCCGTGTGAATACGCCTGGGCAAAACAATCATACAGAGAACATTCTCTTTGCGATCAAGAATGCTTTACTCTATCAACGCTTTTTGGGATGTCGTGCAGTATTAACCGATTCGTCAATTCCACTTTTCTCTGCCGATGAGTTTAGCCATTTTTTTATTGACCATATCCCATCTGCATTTCGCGGATGGTTGCCATACAATGACCTTGACAGTAATATGACCAAGCAGGTATTTGATCAGTTAATCAACTTGCACAATATCCAAGTAAAGATTGAAAGTTTTGAGACAGGCGATCTTGTTCGGCTAATTCGCAGTTTGAATTACGATGCACTTGAACTTTATTACGTAACCCATAAAATGATTAAACGCGAACAAGCAGGAAATGAACCACTGCAGTTCGCAACTGTCCGAGACACAGCACAGCTTATTGCAGATGTTGTGACACAGAAAGGAGGAAACACAATTATGTCTTATATCAAGGAACTTGCCCGTATTGCGTGGGAAGGTCACCTACGTGGACAGACTCAGAAAGATACTTCTCTTGCTAAACCGCTTGATATTGCCTTTGATTGTCTAAGCCGGTGGAATGAAAATCGATTTAAGCAAGAGGATATACGCGCCTTAATATCGAAAGAGATCAGTCGCGCAATTGAACGATTAACACCAAGCCAGTACTTGAGCGATCCTCGGCGCGAGAAAATATTACAGCAAAGCACTGAATTTGTAGATGTTCTACTTAATCAACTACTTAATGAAACCTATCAGGGCGAACTTAATGAATTAGTTGAGGATCATCGAAAAATTCGCTCAACTTATATCTTCTATCTTCATAGTGAGAGAATTGCAAAATCAGAGAAAAAAGAGGAGGAACAAAAGTCATGAGTGTTCTGAATAACTATACCGACTTTATGGCTGAAAAGTACGAAAATTTTCCCCAAAACCGTTACCTAACACTAATTGTATTGCGTAAAGCGGAATCAGAGATGATTTTCCGCACCGAGGGCTCTGGTGAAGGCTTAGCGCGTGATACTGTCCACGCCGGACTTGAAGACCGCGACGAACCTATCTCTCGCGTAACAATCAGTAAGCGTAAACAGACTGCTGTTGAGCGTCGCACCGGTCGCGAACTTCTGCGTCAACATAATCTACTTTTCTATGCAGCAGACTCAAAAGGAAATCGCGAGGAAAGTGAGGATAATATCTGCGCGTTGAATCGAAACAAACCTTGTGGAATTTGTGCCGACTGTATGATTTACGGTTATGCCGTCGGTGGTGGTGGTGCACAAAAATCTCGCGTCATTACTGATGATGCTTTCAGTATCCTGTCTTATCAGACTGTCACGGCAAAACGAACATTTAATGCCCTATATGATAACAACACTATGCGAGATCCGGTTACAGGAGAGGCATCCCCAAGTATTCAAGAGGACGAGTACGTCAAGCCAGAAACGCTGTTCATTGACATGCAGACGCTAAAGGACCTGACTGCGATTGAAATCCGCTATGTAATAGCGAATATGCTGCGAAGTCGGCGTTATGGTGCTATCTCCTCACGGCTTGGTAAGATGCGTAACACGCTTGTTGGTGCTATTTTCAGTGATTGTGAGCTTTTTAGTAATCTGGAGTTGACACAAAGTGTTTATGACCGCCTCGGTTCGGATGGCAGGAAGTTTCCACTTGATGAAAAACAAGTAAAATCGCAAGTTGTTGCATCAGTAGCTGATTTATCGCATGGCGTTATTGGCAACCTTCAAATCCTTAGTGATACAGATTTGAATGCGTTAATCAACGAGATACAGCAAACATTTGTATCACCGACATCAGTGAAATCTTTATTGGAATCAATTACTGATCTCTATGCATAATCCATAAGAGTGAACGTTGGGTAGTTACTCCTGCCCAACGTTGGAGGTCTTTTATGCACATCTATTGTTGTGAATTTGAACTGATGGAAAACCTCTTTTTTGCCAGTCGTGAGGTTAATAACTTCTTCCAAACGGAGCCAGTAATTGGTAATTACGCGCTTGCTTACGCACTTGGATTATGCCGTGCTAATTATCACAACGAGGGCGAAATTACCTATGCCACAGATCTGGAACAACTTAATGAGGTTGGTATTTACGTTACGCCAGGGACCCTAACTCAAGAGGCTCGCTTCACGGTTGTGCAATTCAACGCACTTTCGGATTCCTATTGGTTTCAGATGGAACAGAATGCAATCTCAGTTAATCGACAGCGAATTTTCAATCCCAAATTGAAAGCAAGGGCAACAAATTTTCCACAGATTGGACGGCTCAAAATGCTTTCCATAGGAAATAAAGGCGTTTTCTATGTGACAAGTCGTGATGAATTTCGGGTGCCACGTTATATCCGACTTGGTAAATTTATGAGCAAAGCGAAAATTTCTGCTCGGAAGCAGAACTATCGTAAAAACCAAGTAGAAAATGTGTCTTATCCGCATTATCTGAATCCAAACGATCTACCACCTGAAATACAGGTCGGCATGTTTGACATGCTTAATATCCGTCCGACTCCACTGATTCGACACGTGCAGTTATCTGGAGATTTCTATGAATTGGCAGATAAATCGAAAACAAAGTTGCCCGCGCGGATGAAATTTTATACGGACTTTTAGCCAAGTTAGGAGTTATCGCTATGCCAGAAATGACAGTTACGCTAAACGCTGGATATGAAAAGGTGAGCCCGACAAATGAATTCGGATTGAAATATCCACCACTCTACCATCAAAAACGCACCTACGATGAACTCAAGACAAACGATCTCGTCATTAACACCTACAACACAGGAACGGGGAAAACTCAGGCTTCACTGCTCCGGTTGTTTGATCTAAGAGACGCAAATGATAATGTTCTGTTCATCGCGCCGACGAATGAGCTGATCCATCAGCATGCAGATGACATCCGCGATTTTGTTAAGGAACAGAAACTGGAATTTGAAGTTGCTGAAGTCACTGGTAAGAAACTCCGTGAATGGGAAGGCGTTCACGATCCGGGGTATCTCGTTAGAAATCCAAGAAAATTACACGAAATCATTGAAAATCCACGTGACTATTTTCCTGATTTGTCA
>VXXH01000104.1 GCA_009835515.1 Candidatus Poribacteria bacterium | reverse complement strand
CTATCGTCCTCATCCCTGCTAATGTTGCCGTCGAAACACCGACCGGTTATATGCTCATGGTTTGTCTACGAAGCAGCACACCCCGCAAATTCGGGCTGCTGATGCCACAAGGGGTCGGCATCGTTGATAACGACTACTGTGGCGAAGAGGATGAACTGAAAATCCAAGTCTATAATTTTACCGACAAGGTTGTGAAGGTCGAAAGAGGCAGTCGGATCGCGCAAGGGATTTTTGTCCGTGTAGATACGGCAGAATGGAATGAGGTTGAACAGATGACCGCCGCTTCAAGAGGCGGGTTTGGCAGCACAGATCGATAGTCTTGTGCTTATAGAGTGTGTTCATAGGAGGGTGCCAGCCATAAATGCTGGAAACCAGTAGCGATGAAACAATACCTTGAAGGACTGCAACAAGTATTAGACACGGGCGTTGATCGAGAGGGCAGAAATGGGAAAACCCGAGCCATCTTCGGCATGCAAATGCGATATAATCTCGAAGACGGATTTCCAGCCGTAACCACGAAGAAACTCGCATTCCGGTCCGTAAAAGCGGAACTCTTAGGGTTCTTGCGCGGCTACGATCACGCTGAGCAGTTTGAGAAACTCGGAACACAGATATGGAACGCAAACGCTGACGCTTGGGGACGTGATGGGTACCTTGGACGGATATACGGGGTCCAATGGCGAAAATGGCAAACGGAAGATGGAACAATTGATCAGTTAGCAAGGGTCATAGAACAACTTCAAGTCAACCCACATAGCCGTAAACATATCGTTACGGCATGGAATCCAGCCGAATTAGATGAGATGGCGTTGACACCCTGCCACATGTGCTTTCAATTTTTTATCACTGACGACAAGGTGTCGCTCCAGATGTATCAGCCGAGTTGTGATATGTTCTTAGGTGTCCCCTTTAATATCGCCTCCTATGCCCTTCTTCTGCACATGGTGGCGCAAGTAACAGATTTAACACCTCATGAATTTGTCCACACTTTAGGGGATGCCCACATCTATCACGCCCACTTTGAAGCCGTCGAAATGCAACTCAAACGGGAATCTTACCCACTGCCGAAACTCATTTTGAACCCGAAAATCAAGTCAATCGACGCTTTCAAGATGCAGCACATTCAGTTAGAGGATTATCAACATCACGACGCAATTCGCGCCCCTATGATTGTCTAAAAGGAGACCATGAAACAGAAAAAGCAAAATGGAGACCTCTTCAGTGAACCTGAACAAAATGGTAATCACTTAGACATCCAAGAATTGACACTATCAGAGGAAGCAGCGTTCCTCATTCAACTGATTTTTGAGGAATTTGAAGAACTCCTAAACGATTACCCGCACCACGCCGCTTACTGTTTCGCATCAATCATCCATCTCGCGGATACAGACGAAGACCTGTCACACTTCACACGGCGGCTCGGAATGTGGTTGTGGATTGAAGTACTCTCCTTTCAAACCGAGGAGCCTTTAAGCCTCCCTAAACTCGCTGACCACTTTGAAACCGATGTCAAAACTGTTCAAAACGGGATTGATGAACTCATAAAGACAGGCCAATTTGAAATGGAGTGGAAACATCGAAACAAGATTAAACTGGTCCCTCGTATGTTAAAAGAGACGGTCCTCCGTTTTGCTGAACAGGTCGTGAGCGGGATAGAAGCCGGAAAACAGGCAGAAGGAACAACCCCTTAAAAAATGTTAATTTCAATGATCGCCGCAATAGACAAAAACAGGCTGATCGGCAACGGACCGGACATCCCGTGGCAGATGCCTGCCGACCAGCGGCATTTCCGCGATATGACCCTCGGCAAACCCGTCGTTATGGGACGTAAGACTTTTGAAACCCTCAAAAATCCTTTACCAAAGCGGCTCAACATTATTCTCACGCGAAATACAGATTACAAGGTGCCAGAAGGCTGTATTGTCGCACACGCAGTAGACGATATTATCAGCCACTGCAAGAAAACAGAAACAGAAGAACTCATGATATGCGGCGGTGCCCCTATCTACCAAGCATTTCTTCCGCACGCCGACAGGCTCTATCTTACACAGATCCATGCTACGTTTGAAGGCGATGTCTATTTCCCAGCCTTTGACCTAACAGCCTGGCAGGAAGTGAAACGCATTGACAGCGAACCTGACGAAAAAAATCCTTATCCCTACAGTTTTCTGTTTTTAGAACGAAGATAGAAAGGAACAAACCAGTGCTTAACCTTTGTATGCTCTCAGGTTCTTTTGAATACGACTCCGAAGCATCTTTGCTCATTTTCAAGGCGTTTGTTGAAAAACACTACCCGATCAACACAAATCTAATCGTCTATCGCTCAGAGGATGACGATCCATCTTTGGCTGCGTTGGATGAGGCAGATGCCTTGTTAGTTTTCACGCGGCGTCTCAATACAGACGGAGCATCACTCAGACAATTTCAGACCTACTGTGAACAAGGTAGACCACTTGTTGGTGTCAGAACAGCCAGCCACGCGTATCAAAACTATCTCGCGTTTGACAAAGATGTACTCGGTGGTGATTATCAAGGGCATTACGGTCATGGACCCATTACGCGTGTGGAATTAGTTGAGGCAGAACACCCGATTTTGAAGGGTATTCCAGCGTTCGATAGCTATGGGAGTCTCTACAAAAATCCAGCACTTCGTGACGATACATCTTTATTACTGATGGGACACACGGATGAACACTCCGAACCGGTAGCATGGACACGTTTGCATAATGGCGGTCGTATCTGTTATACTTCATTAGGGCACCAAAAAGATTTTGAAGTAGAACCCTTTCTGCGATGCCTCGCACAAAGTGTTTTGTGGGTATCTGAACAGATCTAACGAAATAGGGCTTACGCATCCCGTCTTAAAGTCCCCCTGATAAGGGGGATTTAGGGGGTTAAAAATACTTTAAAGCCCCTCTGATAAGGGGGATTTAGGGGGTTAAAAGGGCTTACGCATTTCCTTTTACAGTCCCCCTGATAAGGGGGATTTAGGGGGTGTTTTTGCTGGGGTGTTTTTTAAAAACACTGAAATTACTGCTTTTTGCGTAAGTCCTACGAAATTTAAGGCACGCTCGGAGATATGGAAACACTGACAATTCTGAATGGCGATATCTACACCCCAAAACATTACGGACAAGGGAATATCGTCATTCAAGACAACACAATTTTAGAAATAACAACAGATACGCCTCAACCGCCGGGGAAGGTCATTGACGCGTCTGACTGCCTTGTAATTCCGGGGCTGATTGATGGATTAGTACATGGCGGTGGCGGCTATGATACAATGACAGGTGAAGTCGAAGATATAGTAGCAATCGCGCGTGCCCATGGACGCAGTGGTGTCACCTCATTGGTATTAGGTATCTCCTCCGGCAGCATGGCACAAATCAACGGTGCATTAACCGCTATTGCACACGTCGTTGATGAGCCGGTAGCAGACGGTTCACGGATTATTGGTTCGTATGTTGAAGGGAAATTCGGGAGTCTTGCCAAAAACGGGGCACAGAATGCGAAGTACATTACACCCCCGAACTTTGAAGAATTTCACGCAATGTGGGCAGCCTCCGATGGTACCTTGAAAGTGATTTCTCTTGCCCCGGAGAACGACGAAAACTTCCAATTTATCAAGCACCTCGCAGCCTTCAGGACGGACGCTTACAACGACATCGTCATCGCAATGGGGCACACAAACGCCACATATCAACAAGCAATGGCAGCGATTGACGCCGGTGTAACGCGTGCCACACACACCTACAACGGTATGAGCGGGATGCATCACCGCACACTCGGTGCTATTGAAGCCGTACTTTCCCACCCAAATATCCATGCAGAACTCATCATCGACGAACACCATGTCCACCCCTTTTGGGGGCATAACCTAATTCAGCAGAAAGGAATTGACGCAGTCGGGTTGATTACGGACTGTACAGAACTCGCTGGGGTCCCTACTGAAGAATGGCAAGCATCAGCCACTTATGTTCCTCAACTTGATGCCTATCGCCTCAATGAAGATGCGATCTCCGAACGCGACACAGCTTTTGAAACTGGCACCACCGAGAAGTACGTACGCAACGGCGCGATGTGGCTCGATGTCGGCAAACCGACCGAACGCCTCGCAGGTGCGAACATTACCCTCATGGATGGTGTCCGCAATGTCATCAATTGGGGAAATTCTCTCGAAGACGCATTAACAATGGCGACATTAACCCCCGCGCAAAATTTGGGTATCGCGACCTCAGTGGGTTCAATCGAAACCGGTAAAAC
>VXXH01000454.1:436-4272 GCA_009835515.1 Candidatus Poribacteria bacterium | reverse complement strand
CTTTTGCATCATTTTGTTTTTTCGTATAGAATATGTGTAGCATTATGGTATCATGTGTGATATTTGAAAGCAATCAAAATCATTTAGGTGCAGTTTCAGATTCACTTACTTTTTTCTTGCGCTCTGACTTTGAAGTTGCTATGATAGTTGCAAACCGGCACATTCTTCTTGGTAAACTTCGGAGACATGTATGAACAACTATCGTATCGCGATTATCGGCTTGGGCGGCATGGGTGGAGCGCATGCCGAGGCAGTGCAGTTAGAGACAAACTGCGAACTCGTTGCTGGGGCGGAAATCAACCCAGAACGTGCGAAAGCATGGAGCGAACGGTTCGGTGTCAATGCCATCTATGACGACTACGAAAAGATGCTTGATGAACAAAAACCTGACATTGTCATCGTCCCAACGCAGGCACCGATGCACCACCCGCCAACAATAGCGGCGGCACAGCGCGGTATCCATGTTTTTTGTGAGAAGCCGACTGCCCTCAACCTTATTGAAGCCGACGAAATGGTTGAAACTTGTGACGAGTATCACGTCAAGTTTGCTATTAACCACATCAAGCGTGCCAGCCCTTACAATCGTCACGTGCTTTCGTTGATCGAAAAAGGCGAAATCGGGGATGTTGTGCTGCTGAAGGCAACGGATAAAGGCGGACGCAAGGTAGGCAACTCGCTGATGGAGATGGGCACGCACCTTTATGATTGGTTGCGCCTCTTTGCTGGTGATGTCGAGTGGACGCATGCACACCTTGTGCAAATGGATGGTCGAGAGTCAACCGTTAACGACATCAAACATACCCAAGAGGTCCACCCGCATGATCGCGATGCTGGACTTGTACTCGGTGAGCGTGGACATGCTTCTTTCCGCTTCAAGAACGGCATCCACGCCGATGTCCAGTTCCTCGCACAACCACAGACCAACGATAACGCCTACGGTATTGATATTATCGGTACCGAAGGCAGAATCGCTATCCGAGAGAGCGTCGGCACAACGATGTTCATCCACAAAGGACAACATAAGACCCCCGCAGAAATGTGGGAACCGGTGCATCTACCCGCTGAAGACCTTGACGAGCGAGGTAACTCACGAGACAAGGCATCCATACGACTGTTATTGCAACGCCTCATGCTACGCGACCTGATTGAAGCGATTGAGGAAGACCGGGATCCATTCGCCAGCGGCAGGGACGGCCGGGATTGCCTTGAGATGATTCATACGACATGGGAATCGCATCGGCAAGAGTCACGTGTCTATATGCCACTCACGCCACGCGAACACCCACTTGAACGGTGGAAAAGAGAAGAAGGTAAGTGAAAACAGCGAACTGATACCTCGCCAGCAAGGAGCGATTTATGCAACGTTTGGATATTCTTCACCCGTCGATTGATGACTACTTGCTCGACATCATTCCTGAACGCGATGAGGTCCTAACAGAGATGGAAGCGCACGCCCGGGCAAATCGCTTCCCAATCGTGGGACCACTTGTTGGGCGTGTCTTACACCAATTGGTGCTGTTGACCAATCCGACACGGATTTTTGAAATGGGTTCGGGTTTTGGCTATTCGGCATATTGGATGGCGAAGGCATTGCAAAAACTGGAAGCCTCTATCATCTGCACCGACGGTTCGCAGGAGAACGCCGATCGCGCAGCAGGCTATCTTGCGCGCGGTGGTATTGCAGATCGCATTGATTATAGAGTCGGTAATGCGCTTGAAATCATTGACGAAACCGAAGGCGAATTCGACATCATCTACAACGACATCGACAAAGACGGATATCCCGAAGCGTTTCATAAGGCGATTCCACGGCTTAGGAGCGGTGGATTGTTTATTACAGATAATATGATCTGGGGTGGACGCGTTGTGACACAAGAACTCGGTGATCCCCCAGAAGGACTCGATGAGCGGGAGCAGTGGTTTCACGCCGCCACGATCGGTGTCAGAGAGTTAACACGCCTCCTCTATAGTTCGCCTGATGTATTCACGACGATCATTCCGCTCCGTGATGGCGTTTCGATTGCTGTGAAACGCTAATTCATATCCTTGTTTAAATTTCCATTTTCAAAATCTACACTATGAAAGAAAAGAAGAGTAAACGCAGATCTATTTTCGGACCCTCCAAGGATGAAATTTGGACGCAGATTGCCACAGATATAGATGGCGAGTTTATTGAGGGTGGCTTCTGGGGCAAAGATGTGCTCATCTATAAACACGGTGAGTGGCAAATCCTACTTGATACTTATGTCGTCTCAACTGGAACATCATCGCATACAGTTACTCGGATGCGCGCACCTTTTGTAAATAAGGATGACCTCTATTTCAAAATCTCTCGTGAAGGATTCTTCAGTTCAATCGGCAAATTCTTCGGTATGCAGGACATCGAAATAGGGGATCCGTTTTTTGATAAACAGTTTGTCATCAAAGGCAACGATCCAGAGAAAATCAAGTTGCTACTCGCTGATGATAGGATAAAGGAGTTGTGCCGAACACAGCCAAGGATCCACCTCAGTATTAAAGACGATGAAGGCTGGTTTGGGACTGATTTTCCTGAAGGGGTTGATGAATTGTATTTTGAATGCGTTGGTGTTATCAAAGAGACAGCGTTACTAAAAGCACTGTTCGGACTGTTCTGCCTCGTTTTACAGCGTCTCGTTCAAATAGACTCGGCGTATGCGGACGATCCACAAGTCACATTGAAGTAGCCGTGTAGGCGTGGTTGAGAAACATGCCTATTGCGGTTGGGTCGGTTTCAGGTGTTTCTCAAGAAATGCCTTCGTTAATTCTGGGACTTTGGGATCTTTGAACCAGCCGTGACCGCCCCCTTCCACCCTATAAAACTTAACCGATACACCCGCTTTTTCTAACGCGTCCTTCAGCAATACACTCTGTTGGTACGGGACAAGTTTATCTTGATCTCCGTGGATAATCAAGAAAGGCGGATCGTCTTTGGATACGTAGGTAATTGGGTTCGCTCTCGCCACGCGCTCCTTATGCTCCTGAATCGGTCCCCCGACCAATTGAGACTCAGGCGAGTCAGGCGCGTCATGCACCAGGCCGTCTGGGAAGCGGTGCGCGTCCATCTGAAGGAAGTCTGTGGGCCCGTAGTAATCGACGACGGCTTGTACTTGACTGGATACTCCCAGGTTTCCGCCCACTTCGAACTCTTCTATGTCGCCTGCTGTGCCGAGCATCGCTACCAAATGTCCTCCAGCCGATGACCCCCACGCCGCAAACCTATTTGGATCCAAACGGTAGGTCTCCGCATTCGCGCGCAGCCACCGCACAGCGGCTTTCACATCCTCGATTTGCGCGGGGAAGACGGCGTGCTGGCTCAAGCGATAGTTGATGCTCGCGCCTGCATAGCCAGCATTGAGATATGCCTTCGGGACATAATGTGTCTTATTTCCGCCGCGCCAGGCGCCTCCGTGTATCCAGATAATAAGCGGAAGGTTTTCTCCTGTGTCCGGTACGTAAAGGTCAAGCTTCTGGCGTTCGTGTCCATCTTTGACATAAACCAGATCGCGATGGACTGTCACACCCTCGGGAATTTTTGGAGATGTCCCTCGGTTTTGACGCTGTGCTAACACTGTAATCGTGACAAGAAAAAGTAGGGTTAACACGAGCGTGACCATAATTCGCATTACTAACTTTCTCCTCCGTTGTTCGCAGTTTCCTCTGTGTTTTGTTCAACCGATTCAGGTGGCTTTGCGTCTTCAGCAATCATCGCCTCAAGTTCATCTCTCAAGCCTTGGATCTGAGAAATCTTTTCCGCCATTTTATCAAACATCTGCTGTTTGGACTTGATACCTTCACCGATGAGGAACGCTGTTGCT
>VXXH01000454.1:0-426 GCA_009835515.1 Candidatus Poribacteria bacterium | reverse complement strand
AATTGTCCTGATTCCACAAGTTCGTCAATCCGACTGAGATTTTCCTCATCGACTCTGACCATAACCACATTATTCCGTCTTCGCGGTCCTCTCGGGTGCCGCGGGCCACGTCTTCCACGTTGCCTTCTGCCTTGTTGTTTTGGATTCAATTCTGGCACTGTAAATCTCCTCTTTTTGTAAAAATACAGTTAATTTAATTACGCGTAATTATTATACAATATTACGTGATAGGTTGTCAAATTAAATTTTCATTTCTGGATTATCAGTTCTTCGTCCGCTTAGAAAACCGTGTGCAGGATGTTGGATATGGACAGGAAAATGCTCAAAAGCTACAACGAAATATCTCTTGTGGTCCCTTTCAATCTGAACTTTTAACAAAATATTTACACACGTTTTGCGATTTCACGATTTCGTGCTGGGTCATTC
>VXXH01000389.1 GCA_009835515.1 Candidatus Poribacteria bacterium | reverse complement strand
AAAAACTTTTAATATCATTTTTCAGTGCTACATCGCCCACTTGTGCTGCGAGTTCCAAAGCAGTTTGAAAATCCTGTATCGCCTCTAAAGTCTTATTGAGAGTTTTCTTTACTAACCCCCGACCGAAATAGGCATTTGCGTCATCGGGGGCCAACCCAATGGCGGAGTCATAGTCGGCGATCGCTGCCTCGTATTCACCCAGATGTTTCTTTGCGATGGCACGATTGAAGTAGGCAGCCGCACCATCACCCTTGCGGGCAAGTGCAATGGCAGCGTCATAATCCGCAATCGCCGCTTTATATTCCGCCAATATGCTCTTGACATTCCCCCGATTGTAGTAGGCGATGACGGCATCCGGTTTCAACGTGGCCGTAGTATTATAATCGGTGATCGCTGCCTCGTATTTTCCGAGAGCTGTCTTAGATATGCCCCGACTGAAGTAGCCTATGGTATACTCAGGATTGAGCCGAATCGCGGTATCATAGTCCGTGATCGCCGCTTTGTGTTGATCGAGTCTCGCCTTTGTGACCCCACGACTGTAATGGGCGTATGTGTAATCCGGTCTCAGACGGATGGCGGTGTCATGGTCGGCGATCGCTGCCTCGTATTCTCCCAGGTTTCTCTTTATAATCCCACGATTGTTGTAAGGACTCGCAAAACTGGGATTCAACCGTATCGCGGTGTCATAATCGGCGATCGCTGCCTTGTATTCACCCAGGCGTTTCTTTGCGACCCCCCGATTGTTGTAGGCAACTTCGTAATCAGGATCCAGGCGGATAGCGGCACTATACAGTTCAATCGCCGCTTTGTATTCACGGTGCTTTGCCTTTGCTAACCCACGCCTATTGTAGTCCGTAGCTTTCTCCAATCCACAACCAAAGCAAACGATGCACATCAGGAGCGCAGTCAACAGGCTTCTATCTTTCATCGCGTTTCTCCTCCATCCTATTTTAGGTGGTGCAAAGTATCTTCAAAGAGGTATACTTAATGTATTTAGAAAATTTCACGAGTAGGCAGGCTATTAACCCGCCTACAAGAGAGGAAATCTTAACGCGCACCACACGCTTGCAAACATGCCCGCATGTGCCCACGCGATTCTGCTGCAATCGTGCAGCACTGCTCTAAACTATATTCTCTCGCCCCGATGACTTCAAGGTTCAGCGGACCGACATAACCGTTCTCGTGTAGGACACGGATATAACCGACGAGGTCAATGTCGCCACGTCCGTTCGCTTGCAATTCTGGGGTGCCGGGACCCCGTTCCATCCCTTTGCAGTCGCGGATATGTACGTGTTTAACGCGCGAGACCACAGCGGCAATTGCCTCGACAGGATTTTCGCCTGCACGATGGATATGCGACGGATCCATGTCAATTCCGAATGCGGGCGATGAGATCTCTTCCATCACGCGAAGCGTCGTTGGTGTGTTATAGATGCTTGCACCGACATGTGCCTTGACACAAAGCGTTACACCGTAGTGTTCCGCGCGTTCAGAGAGGCTGCCCAATGAATCAACCACTTCGGGCCATTTGGATTCATCGTCCGAGGCGCCGCCGGGGCCACAGTTGATAATTGGAACGCCTATCTCAGCTGCCGCTTGGAATGCAAGTTCCATTCTCTCTGGGTCGCGTGAGGGTTGCTCCATCGCTAACAACTCCAGTTCGTAGGCTTTTGCAAAACCTTTAATGTCGTCAGCGAGTTCTTGCCAGTTTGCGAGGACGAGATGCTGGCTCATCCCGTCAATCGCAGAAAGTTCAATACCATCATAACCAGCCATCGCGATGTGCTTGAAGGCGGTTTCCATATCGTAACCGCCGAACAGTACCGAATTTGCTCCTAACTTCAAATGTAATTTCTCCTTCTGTAGCGGCAGCTATTGCGCCGCCTGTACTACAATTATCCGTTTAGCGTCGGAAGCGGATGCGGACGCACGAGAATACCGCCCTGTTCATAAGATTCTATCGCTGCCCAAGTGTACTCAAGCGCGGCAAGTGCATCTCTGCCGGAGGCACGCAGTTGCTCTTTCGGCACACCGTTGGTGATGTCTTCTAAGAACGCGTGAATCCGCAACGGGAACGTCTGACCGAAGTCTGTGATGCCGGATTCGGTGACAACGGGTTCACCAGAGAAATCAGGCGCGCCCGGGGAGGGCCAATATGTCACCTTCTCAATGCAATTCTCAATGCAGAACGTGCCGCGCGTGCCAGCGAGTTCGACACTCCACCAGCCACCGAGACCGAAGGTCGCATCACCGCGTTGGCTGAGCAGGTAACCGATACACCCGTTCTCAAACCGGAGATGTATGCCGTTAATAGAGACCATCAGGTCGCCTGCGCCTCGTCTAAAATGCGGACGTTCCATAAAGGCTTGCACGTGCGTCACGTCGCCACAGAAATGACGCATCACACTAAACGGGTGCGACAGGAACGCTTTCACGTGAAAGTAGGGGAATCCATCAGAACGTGGGGCTTTTGAGTAGCTATAGTTGAATTCACCACCGGCAAATCCCATTTTGTGAAGACAATACACCTGCTCCCCGATATGTCCATCGTCAATATATTTCTTTGCTTGCTCTGCGGGCGGCGTGAAATAGTGGTTCAGGTTACAGCCGAGATAAAGGTCTTCTTCTGTGGCTTTCGCGACCATCTCTCGCGCCTGTCCGATGTCGTTGGAAATTGGTTTCTCAACGAGGACGTGTTTCCCATTATCGAGAGCCTCCATCGTCGGTTCGTAGTGCCAACTCCCGTTCTCATTTCCACCCGTGCCGACATCAACAATGTCCAAGTCAGGTTCGCCATCAATCATATCTGCGACGCTATAGTATGCCTTTACACCGAGACGTTCCGCCGCGCTGTCCGCACGCTCTTTTACAATATCGCACACCGCGACCAGTTCCGCTAAGTCGTCATTCGCGTGGCAATTTGCATGGTTATTACCGATGCCACTCATGCCAACAACGCCAACTTTTAATGCCATTTTATTCTTCCTTCCAATAGATGAAGTTTGGTCTGCCTATAGGGAAAACTTGCAATTTAAATTTGCGTTTATTCGTGACACCCTAAAACAGGCTTTGTCTTTACATTATAAGACTGTTTACGGTTTTGTCAACACATATCTTGAAAATATGCTTGACAGTATTCTCAATACATGCTATTTTTTCATCATTATATTATCAGTGTTGAAGGAGAAAAGCGGATGAGTATCAGTGTCGGGATGGTAGGCTTAGGGATGTTCGGCCCGTCGTTTATCCAATCCTATAAAGCGCATCCAGATGTGCATCGGCTTGCGCTCTGTGATTTGCGTGAAGACAGATTGTCGAAATGGGCAAAACAGTTTGAGATTTCCGAAACGTATTCGAGTCTTGATGAGATCTGCAAATCGGATTTGGATGCACTTGTGATTATTACACAGCATTGGATACATGCACCGCAAGCGATTCAGGCGATGGAATCAGGGAAGCATGTGTATACTGCTGTTCCTGCTGCTGTATCGTTAGATGAATGTGAACAGCTTGTCAGAACCGTTGAACGGACCGGCATGATCTACATGAACGGCGAGACGAGTTATTTCCGTCCGGAGGCGGTTTTCTGTCGTCAGAAAGCGGCGGAGGGCGCGTTTGGGGAATTTGTTCACTGCCGCGCCGAGTACTTTCACGATATGGATCACGGACTCTACGATGTGGCAAAAAATCGGTGGGGTGCGCAGTGGGGACGCGACAAGATGGGTGGGATTCCAATGTACTATCCGACGCACTCAACCTGTTTCCCGATCTCTGTGATGAAGGCACACGCGACATCGGTTTCAGCGCAGGGGTATGTCTATCCAAACGACGATTGGTTTCGGACGGATACCATTCACAAGAACCCGTTCTCCAATGAAGTCGGACTATTCGCGATGAGCAACGGCGCGACGATGCAAATCTGTGAGTTCCGGCGGATTGGACATCCTGGCTCCGAACGCGTCAGCGGTATCTACGGGACAGAGGGCAGTTACGAGCAGAGTCTCGCGGGTAGCGTTTGGGCAGGTAAACGCGAGAGAGAAATCGTGCAGCCTTCACAAACGCACGAATCCCTTCCTGAAGCACTTGCGGCGGATCTCGGCGGACATGGCGGTTCACACGCCTATCTCGTACACGAATTTGTGGATTCTGTCAATCGTCAGCGATTACCGCGCGTTAACGTTTGGGAGGCCGTCCGATACTGCGCGCCCGGATTGGTCGCACATGAATCCGCATTACGAGATGGCGAATTACTCCCGATTCCAGATTGGGGAGATGCCCCAGAGG
>VXXH01000686.1:3915-4285 GCA_009835515.1 Candidatus Poribacteria bacterium | reverse complement strand
CACTTAAAATTAAGCCGGTGATTCCCGCGATGACAAGGATAAACCGAAGTTGCGGACTAACAGGAATTTTTCTCGGTGTAGCGCGATCAACGATTTCAATGCCGCCTATTTGGTTCCGAGAGGTCGGCATCTTAGATTCAGCGTATAATATTTCAGCCTCAAGGGAGCGTTTGGCAATTTCTTCAGCCATCGCGTTGGTTTTCTGAATCTTGGCACCCTTTTGTGTAAGAATAATCTGATTCTCGGGGATCTGTTCTATTAATTTCGCCAATTCGGTTTCGAGTGTATCCTGTTCCTGCTTGAGGCGTTCCGCAGCATTTTCATACCGCGAGAGATCTGGAACAAACGTTATCAGCTGATTCTGTATGTA
>VXXH01000686.1:0-3905 GCA_009835515.1 Candidatus Poribacteria bacterium | reverse complement strand
CTGAATTTCAGCGATTTGTGCATCAAGTCCCTCCAAATCTGATGAAGTTATGCCGACTTTTTTGGCATCAGCAACGCGTTGCGATTCAAGATTGAAGAGTTTTTCTTGCTGGAAGAGCCAGACGGGGTTATGAGAGGTGGTTTCTGATAGTGGTGTCTGCTTAGGTAGGTTTTGTAGTTGTTCTTTTAGGTATGTAATGTGGGCGTTGGTTGCGTAGAGCTGTTGTTGATTTATCTCAAGGTTTTCTCGAACACGCGCAAGGCGCTCAAGCAAATTAGTGAGCGTCGGCACCCATGTTTCTGCGCTTCCATTGTCGCGAACAAATTGGAGGAGATCCGCTAAATCTTTATCTATTTCCGCTTCGATTTCCAGTCGTTTATTTTCCAGGAACTCCATAAGTTTTCTGAGTTTTGTTTCTTCATTTCCACGCCTCAACATTTGCATATCTTTTGCAAGCTGATTGACGAGGAGTGCTGCATTCCGTTCACCGCCTTCTGTCTCGGTTAATTCAACCGAAATATTGATATAATCAGAATCTGGGGCTACTTGTGCTCTCACCACTCGTTTAAGTTTTCCTACCGGAGGTAAAAGCACAGCAGCATCCGAGTGCCCGTTCTCCTCAAGGTTTTCGATTGCTGTATTTAGCATGGACTCTGTAGAGAATCGGGTGCTGATTGTTTCCATCTCTCGTCGGTCAGCACCGCCGGAGAGCACATTTTGAAACAAATTTGCTGAAGGAAGGGAATATGTCGCGCTGGGTTGGACGAGTAATATTAAGGTGGAAGCAGCGTAAGTTTTGGGCAAACGAAGCGAGATAATTAGGGCAGTTCCTAACACTAATAGAATGGTTAGGCAGAGCGTAAAGTCATGCTTTCGAATGAGCTGAAAATAATCGCGTAGGTGTTCCTCCTGTTGCGGCATGAATATACAGTATTTCTACCCGCCCTTTGGGTTAGAAATTGCCCTCCTTTTCTGAATCTATAGGTTATTGGCAATGCGAATTTCTTCCTCGTTAAAGGCTTCGTCATGCCATTCGGCTATACGCCATTCGTCATTTCTTTTTTCAAAGATAAAAAGATTATCACCTTCGGCGTATGCGCCGGTGTATCCACCCTCAAGTGTCTGACCGTCCGACACAAAGAATTGGATTCTGTAATGATTCCGTACCTCAGCCTCTGTGCCATCGTCATTCATCTGAATTTCCGGCGGAGAAGAGAGCTCTATCTCAATATCTTGAAACCGTGCAAAGACACGAGTCGCAGAGGCGCGTTCCTCTCGGATGTCATCAAACTCAACATCGTCTGTTTTATCACCATCTGTTCCCATATCAGAGACATAAAGAAAGCCATCTTCCCAGAAGGTTCCGATGTAGGTGTTAACATCTTCTGTTTCGTAACCTTCTCGCCATCGGTCTAAAACATTACTAATTTGAAGGAGTTCTTCAGCCGGAATTTGTCCGACCTTATCAGCGTCTCCACACCCTATAAAATTTGCGAGTAGGAGTAAGATGAATACACCGCTGACTTTGGCGAAATTCCTGAACATAGTAAGCATTCTCCTTTTTTAATTTTTTTTTAAAAGGTTTTAACAATACCGAAATAAAAATGTGAAGGGGTCGCGCCGATTTCGATCCCTAATTTTTCAATATTTTGTGCGTCCTGTTCAATAGATTGAATCAGGGTAGTCGCGTTGTAAAAGTTAGCACTCACGTAAGAGTCGATAAGGCTATAGAGCCAAATACCAATGCCGGTATACATAAAAAAGGTCCTGAGTTTATACCTCTGGTTTGCGTATTCATAGCTTTCTAATATTGCTTTTTCGTTAGAGAAACCATCCCAAACCAATGCCTCATAGGCATTGTACCGATTCCTAAAGGAATTTTGTGCTAACAAGGCACCGATGATGGAGCCGCCTACTCCTAAAACAGTCAGGCTCCCTCGGAGGTAACTACGACTGTGAAATTGTCCCCATCCAGGGACAATAGCGGAACGCACCATCGCTCCGATTGGCGAAATGAGTCTTACCTGTTCCGCCGTTTCAGTTTTAGTTGTTTGCTGTTTGGTATTTATGCCGTTTTCAGCCTCCTGCGCAAAACTGGCATGGAGGCTGAACAACAAGAGTGAAATAATTAACAAAAACCGCATGTAGTATGTAGACTTCACACATCCAAACGGCTATGCGAAGCCAATATTGCTCCTATTAACGTCGCCGTTTCGTCCGTTGCGTTGTCCGACTCCGATCGTCATCGTCATCGTCGCTGCTACTGCTTGAACTGCTACGCGATGAACTCGAACTTGTTGTCGGACGTGTTCGAGTCTTTGTAGAAGACGATGAACGACTGACGCTTGATCGTGAACGCGACGAATTTGAACTCGAGCTTGAACGGCTCACGCTTGATCTCTCACGCGATGAACTTGTCGTTGATCGGCTTACGCTTGATCGCGAGCGCGATGATCTTGAATCTGAAGTAGTCGTTCTATACTGCGGGCGCGAGTTGCTGCTTGTGCTCGACGAGAACGATCGGGTCGACGAGGAAGTAGAACGTCTGTAAAGGGGTGTAGTCCGTTGTGTCTCAGACCTTCTGTAGCGATTCACGTTCTGCGTTGTAGCAGTAGAGTAACGCCGTTGCTTACTGAGTGTACTCCCTGTATTCCCTGCAGCATAACTGCTTTTTCGGACGTTATTTTGGCGGAGTGCCGAGGTGGAAGCACGGGCACGCAGTTTCTGCGTAATAATTGATTGGCGCGCAACCCGTTCCGTTGTTGCCGGGGTCTGTTTACGGTGGTTTTCAAGTGTGGTGCGGACACTCCTCCGTACTGCCGTCCGATTTTCTCGTTGACTGTTCGCGGATAATCGGCTACGACTGTATTGCCGACGCGTCGTTTCGTGTTGTGCACTCCACCGATTCAACTGCGTCCGTCGCTGATAAACTTTCGGTGTACCACGGTAGTAACTATGGTAGGAACCGTAATACGGCGAATAGTAGCGATAGTAAGCACTTGGATAGTAGCCGCGGTAGCGTCCGAGATACCCACCGTAATACGAGCGGATTGAGAGATAGTGGTGGTCGTAAATCGGATAGCTCCATCGGAGATAATAGTCGTAATCCGTCGCGTAATAGACGGGACCGTCGTAAAAGTAGAGGTAAGTGTAACGATGCCACGGACGCCAACGGTAGGTTGGTGTGTAGCGTTGAATGACTCTAACTTTTGGCTGTCTACGATACGTGGAGACTTCAAGATATTCTACATCAATCTGCTCGCCGCCTTCGGCGACAATATGAAGTTCCATCCATCCATCTTTGACATGACCCGCTGCAGGAATCTTAATGTGTTCGGATCGGTTTTTCGCTCGAAGGACAAAAGTGTCACCGTAACGTGTCTCTTTAGCGTTTTCGTCGTAATAACCGCTGCGTGTTGCTTCGCGCTTGGTGTTACGAATCCAGGCGCGACCTGCGATTGGTTCGTCGTAGTCTTCAATTTCTAAGCGATGCGGTTCCCCTCGGTATCGCACCAAGACTTCAATATATTGTGTCCCTGCTGGAATTTCAAAGAGATATACCGCGCTGGCAATTGCAAATTCGTAGTTGTCTGTGTTCTGAGCGTCATTTGCCCAAGCGGTGAGTCGAACGCCATCCTCAAAGCGTGGGCTGGCGGTGATCGTCGCATTCCCGCGCTCTATCCATTCGTCAACATCGCTTGCAACGCGATGCTCACGACTCAACCGATCTCCGTAATAATCGTAATCAGCATTCACCGGGGTCGACAACCCAGCGATTACAAAACAGCTGATGAGGCATACTACGCTTAAAATCGAAATCCGGGTCTTCATGGAACTTTCCTCCTAATGTTCGTGTCCTTCATTTGGCGTTGTCAATAGTTTTTTATACCTATTGCGCGCGGTGC
>VXXH01000798.1 GCA_009835515.1 Candidatus Poribacteria bacterium | reverse complement strand
CTTTAATGCTGTGTGGTATCTTTATCCTATTCGGATGCGGTTCCGATGAAACGCCCGTGCCGATAGCGCAGCAGATGCCGAACTACTTTCCCGATACTGTCGGCAGCAAATGGGTCTATCGGAACGCAGATGGATCCGAGTGGTCGCGGGAGGTTACCGATGAAAATAGCATTCACGGAGAGGGCTCTCAGGTTTTTACCTACACACCACCGGTCACTGAAACGGAGTTTGACTATCTGAAACCCGATGTTTTGCGCGTTACGGATAGCCAAGTTTTGTTCGTCATCGGTGAAAAGATAGATCGCTACGTTCAAAATGAACTTCCTGCTTCGGTTGCAGACGAATTCGCTGGCTTGGAACTGGATATCACTGTAGACCCGATCACACACCCTGAATTTGTTTTCTGCCAATTGCCGTTGACTCCCAATTTCCAGTGGGATGCCTTCAATACGAATGTCAATGGAAGCATTATTTTGCAGAACCTTGCCCTGCTGCAGTTCCCCTTCGAGGTACACGTGAGTGTTAAGGGTGAGGTTGTTGCCATAGGTTCACTTGAGACCCCTGCCGGAAGTTTTGAGGAAACGTATCAGATCGAATATCAGACAGAAATCACGCAGACGCTCTTCTCAGAAACAGAAACAACGCAGCAGCGTCAGACGGTATGGTTCGCGCCACACGTCGGCATTGTCAAGATTGAGGGTGAAAGTGGCGTTACAGAGTTAACTGCGTATACCTTTCCACAAATAATCGAAAATTAGCGTTACGGCATACAGAGTATGCCTACTACTTTATAAATGAAAATTGTTATCTTAAGCGACAATAAGCCGGGACACTATAAGCAATCTTTAGGCATTGTGGAAAAGTTGGCTGAATCCGAAACTGAATGGCTTAGGGTAGGATTCCGGCGTAAATGGCGTGATAATCTGCTGCGCGTCTTTATGTGTATTTTCGGCGGCACGCCACTCCCGATCTCGCTTATCCACCCACTTCTTCGCTGGAGTCTCACTGCTGAAACTTACAATGCGTTGACAGCCTTTCGTCCCGCTGATATTATCCTGTCGACGGGTTCATCTGTCGCAGCGGTCAATCTACTTCTCGGTAGGCTTCTCGGTGCCAAGACGGTCACATGTCGGAGACCTTCGCCGTTGGGGGTCCGACATTTCGATCTCGCCATTCTTCCGATGTTTTCATGGCACGGTAAAAGAGACAAGGCTAACGTCTGCAAAACAGTTGGTGTGCCGAACCCTATCTCACCAGACACGCTGAACATCAAGCAGAAACAACTGATACAGGAACTCAACTTACCAGACTGTCCGCGTATCGGACTCCTCATCGGTGGCGCAGACCGACACGAAACTATTACATCTACAGATGCCGAACAACTCAGCGAGATTTGCAAGACAGTCGCAATAGAAATGAATGCACAGATATTGGTTACGACTTCCCGTCGAACGCCGACAGAAGTGACAGCACATTTGGCATCAACACTTAAACACAACGCGTGGTGTCCGCTCTTCATTGAACCAGACACACCCTCAGAACTTGCAGATCCGTATCAAGCCATCCTCGCCTTAAGCGATCTACTTATCGTCACCGCAGATAGTTTCACAATGGTATGTGAAGCGGCGAGTAGTGGACATCCAGTTATAGTGCTAACACTCTCAAGAGAAACTGCGAGAAAACCGAAGCGGTATAACGTCTATCAGTATATGAAACACCATGCCATTGTGAACCAATGCAAACTTGATAAGTTAAAACAGCATATCGCTGACGGACTCACCTCGCGTGTGCCGAACACGCCGCTCCAAGATACGGAGAAAGCAGTGCATGCGATCCGTAATTTAATGGACAGTAACTAATCCAAAAAACTTGCGGAACTTTTTTCCACATTCGGTGTGCCAATCCGTACGATCTAAAAGTTAGCACAAACCAACCACAACTTCACCGAAGGAGATACACAATGAAAACCAAGCATACTGTCCATATACTGACGCTTCTGTTCGCATTAGGAACCGTCGCTTTTTTCGTAGCGCGTCCTGAAGCACAAACCACCGAAGACCCTTGGGAAGCCTGGGTAGACCAACAGACCGACACTGTGCTAAAGTCTGCTGGAGATATAGATGAAGCACAACGCCCTGAAATGCGTGCCAAGATTCGGGAAAAATTCTCGGCTCTCGCCGCGGAACTGAAAAACGAGATAGCGTTGCCACCACAGACCCAAGACTACGCCATCTTACAAACCGTTAAACAGTTGCGTAAGGCTTATGACGAAGGGTACAACCAGAAACACAAGGATACCACCGTCCGCGTGTCCTACACGGTAGGTGATGCTGAAATCTTCGCTTATGATGAGAGTGTCCCTCCTCTCGCCGAAGTCGATGCGAAATACCCGCGCGACGCATGGCTCCAGATGCTACTCGACAAAGGTATCACAATCAAAAACGCAGAGGCGTACTGGGAATATCTGTTCCTTCGGGATACATTAGTGCATCTCGAAAGACAGCCACAGGTATGGACATCCGGACTTTTCAGTATCCCCGCAACCGAGGATTGGGAAACCTATAAAGCCGCCTATATTGAGCGAGAACTCGATCAAATTCAAAAGCGATTGAGAGAAGGACAACTGGCGCGGGTTTTCAATATTGACGAAATCGTAAAAGAGCATCACCGTCATTTAGGGAAAGATGATGCCCCCGGAAAAGTGTTTCGTTCTCTACAAAGCTTTCCTAAAGAGATACCCCGGGTTGAGTTTAGCAAGAAGAGCATCATTGTAGTACCACAGACTGTCAAAGCACTCCGAGATGCTTACGATGAAAAATACAATGAACGATACGCCATCACTTCAGGAAGTGTCAGTTATACACTCGACAACGGTATAACTTTTAAGTATAATGTCCCACTCCTGATGAGCGAAGTCGATGCAAAATACCCGCGGGATACATGGCTCCAGATGCTTCTTGACAAACGGATTACGATTGATAATTTTGAAGAGTATTGGGCATATCTATCAAAACGGGATGAATTGGTGGAACTTGAAAAACAGCCAGAAGTCTGGTCTGCTGGGCTTTTCGGCATCGCACCCACCGAGGATTGGGAAACCTATAAAGACGCGTATCTGAAGCAGATGCTTGAAAAACTCCACCGTCGTAATGGAAAGGCTGCAGTGTACTTTGGCAAAGCTGATGCCGAGGAGGCACTTATTGGGGCAGAAGAAGCACTTAAGCGATCAAGGGAATTGATTGAGAACTTAGAACAGTCTAAGCCGCTGTTACGCGACCGTTAGGGGCTGTTGAATGCGCGAGAAAAGGCGAGGTCCGCGGACCTCGCCTTTTTATCTTAACGGATGGCGTAGTCTCAATACTCGCCATACTTCTGGCTAATTTCCTTCTGGCATAGAACCTTCCACAGCTGGCGTGGCATCTTCCGCTGCAGGTTTATAATATCCTGAAGCGAAGAGATAGCCATCGTGGCGGATTGCCCACGTGCGCTTCATTTCATTCATGCCACTTTCGGGATTGGGCCATAAGTACTCAATCCAGTGTCCTGTACCCGTTGCCTTGGCGATCTCTGCTCCTAAAGCCGATCCGTCAAGTCCCATGACATCCTTCAGATCCGTTCCTACCAATTCCTGCATCGGGGCATGCGAAACGAAGGTATCATTTGCATCCGTGATGAACACATACCACTGTCCGTCAACACTTGCCGGGGCGTTGTAGTAGGCTGCCGTAGCATCGAGCCCTTCAGATTCATAACGTGCGACCGCTGCCAAGACAAAGGCGTGCGCAAATGCCTCTGGATCAGCTTTTGAGTCTATAAGAACCGTCGCAGGATCAGGACTCCACGGTTCATAGTACCCGGAAGCGAAAACGTAGCCATCGTGACGAATCGACCATGTGCGTTTCAGTTCTAATTTGTTGTTCTCAGGATTGGGCCATAGGTATTCAGTCCAGTGTCCTTCTTCTGGTGGCATAGCGATATCTAAACCTATTAGTGTTCCATCAAGCCCAGGCACCTCATTTATACTTTTACCGACGAGTGTCGGTGCGGCTGGGTGTGCAACAAACATATCGTTTGCATCAACAATAAACACATACCACTGACCATCAATATTCGCTGGGGCTTTGTGATAGGTAATAGCGGCATCACGACCTTCCGTTTTGTAAAGATCAACCGCAGCCTGTACGAAGGCAACTGCAAACGCCTCTGGATCATCCGTAGGCATCATTTCAGTCGGTGTGACGGCATCCAGCATCGATTCTGTCATCGGTCTATCGCAGCCAGTGATACTA
>VXXH01000472.1 GCA_009835515.1 Candidatus Poribacteria bacterium | reverse complement strand
TCACCGATCAGATCGGTTGATACAAACTACATGGCAATCAGAACGGTGGCACCGATCAGAACGGTGGGAACAACCAAAATCGCGACCAGAACGGTGATCAGAATGGCGGAAACAACCAAAATCGCGGAAACAATGTTGGCGAGTCCGATATATCATCACACTACTACTACACTAAAAAGAATCCCATAGAAGGAAATGGATGGTTAGTGCAAATATACTACCCAGAAAACTACAAAGGCCCGCGTGGGTTAGAAGAAGATCCCGAAGGGTACGGGTTCACAACCACCTTAGGGGCTGGGGCAGAGATCACACAATTTGCACAAACCGCCGGAAGCTGCCATGACTACGACAACGACGGAAACTACGATACACCCTGCAACAGGGTTATTGAGCCAAGCAACCCATCGACGTATAGTGTTCAAGTATACATTGAAACGGAGGAAACGACACTATCAATTACTGTGAATTGGAAATCACCGTACTTTCATCTTACCAAAACGTACACCCTCAATGCAGCCGTTAATATCGCAGAAGACTGGCCCTATCATACCGCTCAAGAAGATAATTAGTATCCAGTGTAAAACCGAGAAGAAAATTCGGAGTTACACTTTTTGAAATGTGGTACCTATGGATACAGCAAGAATTCAAGTCAAAGCAGGCAACGGTGGAAACGGATGCATCAGTTTCCGCCGAGAGAAATTCGTCCCTCGCGGCGGTCCCGATGGCGGTGACGGCGGCAACGGTGGGAATGTCACCTTGATTGCGACTTTGGGAATGAGCACCCTAATCGATTTGCACCATAACCCACGCCAAGTCGCAGAAAACGGTGGACACGGCATCGGCAAAAAACGAGACGGTGCTGATGGCGTAGATTGCGTTGTCAAAGTTCCCGCTGGCACTATCGTCAGAGACTTAGATACAGCAGAACTACTTGCCGATCTGACTGACCCTGATGAAAGCGTCGTTGTCGCACGCGGTGGTATCGGTGGCAAAGGGAATGCTCGCTTTAAGAGTAGCACCTTCCAAGCACCGCGCGTCGCAGAGAAAGGCGAACCCGGAGAAGAACGCGAAATCAGCCTCGAAATCAAACTCATTGCCGATATCGGGTTGGTCGGCTATCCCAACGCCGGTAAATCAACACTGCTGGCGCGCACCTCTGCCGCAACTCCGAAAATCGCAGCGTACCCGTTCACCACGCTTCGTCCAAACCTCGGTGTCGTTCGCATCAACCGAGAACAGAATTTCGTTCTCGCAGACATCCCCGGGTTAATAGAAGGCGCGCATCAGGGCGCAGGCTTAGGACACCAATTTTTGCGGCACATTGAGCGCACCAAAATGCTCATTCATGTCATCGACCTAAGTGCCACAGATGGGCGGGACCCGATTAAAGACTACGAACAACTCAACCGCGAATTGGGTCATTATAACGAACTGCTAACGAAACTGCCACAAATTATCGCACTCAACAAGATTGACATGCCCGAAGCTGAGGCGAATTTGGAGCGTGTGCAGACATATTTCGGCGAACGGAAAGTTTTCCCTATCTCTGCAATTACTGGCGACGGCGTGAACCCACTTATGCAACAAGCGTACCGCTCCTTGCAATATTTGGAAGCACGCGCTCGAAAGGAAGCAGAAACGACGATTACCTTAGAACAAGAACTACCACCGGAACCCGCAGCACGGTTTGAACTCCTCGAAACCAAGGAAGGGTTCGTTGTCACCGGTGCTGAACCACGCCGTGCTGTTCTCATGACCGATATGGCAAATGAACAGGCAGTGATTTTGTTGTATCGGAAACTGAAAAACATGGGCGTGATCAATGCCCTCGCCCGCGCAGGCGCGCTGGAAGGAGACACAGTCCAGATTGATGAATTCGAGTTCACCTATAGCCCAAAAGCGATGCAATCCAGCTGAACAGCGCACCTGTTTGAGGGATGTGCAACGTATCGTTGTGAAGGTTGGCAGCAGTACTATCTCAGACGGGGCACACCTCAACGAAGCTGCCCTTGATGGCTTAGTCCACGATTTAGCACTTGTCAAACAAAACGGTGTGGAGGTCATCCTTGTCACATCTGGTGCAATCGCTGCCGGGTGGCCCCAACTCGGTCTGAAACAGCGTCCAAATACACTACCACATCTACAAGCTGCTGCCGCTGTAGGTCAGATACGATTGATGGCAGCTTATAAGGATCGCTTTTCAAACTATGGACAACGCGCAGCGAGCATGCTGCTCACACGCGACGATTTCTCCAACCGGGAACGCTACACCCGCATGAACGACACGATGCGTGCCCTCCTTCATTTTGGCGTGATCCCTATCATCAACGAAAACGACACCGTCGCAGTTGACGAAATCAAAGTTGGTGATAATGATACCCTCTCTGCTTACGTGACAAACCTCGCCCAAGCACAACTTCTCGTTATCCTCTCCGATCAAACAGGCTTCTACACCGCCGACCCGAGACACGCCCCTAACCCAGAACTGATTCACACTGTTACCACTATTTCAGATGAAATCTGGCAAGCCGCTGGCGCAGCTGGCACAACAAGCGGCACCGGTGGGATGGTGACAAAGTTACGAGCAGCAGAAATCGTCACCAACTCAGGAGAGATGATGGTGATGGCACACGGACAAGAACCGCTTGTCGTTACACGGCTCTTGAAGGGCGAATTGCTCGGAACTCTCTTCCTCCCACAATCTCGTATCTCTGGACGAAAGCGGTGGATCGCTTACTCCCGTCCACCGAAAGGCAGGCTCATTGTAGATAACGGTGCACGCGACGCACTCGTGCAAGGCGGTAAAAGCCTACTCCCTGCTGGCATCCGACGCGTGGAAGGCAATTTCGACTACAGCGACACCGTCTCATGCTTCACCGAAAACGGCGTAGAATTCGCACGCGGTTTGGTGAACTACAACGCTGTAATACTGCGTAACACGCTGGCAAACATACCAAAGATATTGAAAAAATCCTCGGTTACCGCGATTACGACGAAATCATACATCGCGATAACCTGGTCCTGCTCGATTGATGCCGTCCTATCCACTGTCTAACACTTTGTCTACCTTCAAATAAAAGATAATCCCTTGAAAATTTTCCAACCCACATGCTATAATACTCATGCTTATTTTCACCTACAATTCATTTATCGCAAACTTCAAAGGAATATTATGAGCGAAAATATCCAAGACTTGATCCAATCACAAGCGAAAAAAGCAAAATCGGCGATGCGTGTTTTATCGCGGAGCTCCGCTGACGTGCGAAATCACGCGCTTTTAGCAATGGCAGAGAACCTACAGAATTCCAAAGATAAAATTCAGGCAGCAAATCGTATTGACCTTGACAACGGTGAAAAAACCGGACTCCCTGCACCGCTCATGCAACGCCTCCTGCTGGACGATAAAAAAATCGAAAGGATGGTGGACAATCTCCGCCAAGTCGCCGCACTCCCCGACCCAATCGGTGCCGTCATCAGTATGGGAGAACGTCCGAACGGCCTCAAAATTGGCACAGTCCGTGTACCTATCGGTGTCGTCGGTGTGGTATACGAGTCTCGACCCGATGTGACCGTTGAAGTCTCAGCACTCTGTATCAAATCCGGGAACGGCGTTATCCTCCGAGGCGGTTCCGAGGCAATCCACTCCAACGCGACGCTTGCCCGTATACTCAGTGATACTGCTGCCGCAGAAGGTGTACCTGATGCTATCCAATTCGTTGATACCACCGACCGACAAGCAGTCTACGAACTCATCCGCCTGCCAGACTACGTTGACCTTGTCATTCCACGCGGTAGTAACGAATTTGTTCAGTTTTTGATGAAAGAATCCGATGTCCCAGTTCTCGGACATGCCGACGGTATCTGCCATATCTATGTCGATGAAGCCGCCGACCTTGAAATGGCAAATAATATCTGTATGAATGCGAAGGTTGGATACAAAGTCGCTGTCTGCAACGCGCTGGAAACGCTTCTTGTCCATGCCGATACTGCCGAGAAATTCCTTCCCACTTTCTGTGAAACGCTACAGGACTCGGACGTTGAAATCCGTGGATGCGAACGGACACAGCAGCTTTATCCTGCCACCAAACCCGCAACTGAAGAAGATTGGCGTACAGAGTACCTTGACTACATCTTATCCATTCGCGTCGTGAACGACATAGAAACAGCGATTGACCACATAGAAACTTACGGTTCGCACCATTCTGATGCGATTATCACCGAAAGCTACAGCACAGCGCAACGCTTCCTCAAAGAGGTGGATTCCGCAGCGGTCTACGTCAACGCGAGCACTGTCTTCACC
>VXXH01000513.1 GCA_009835515.1 Candidatus Poribacteria bacterium | reverse complement strand
GAAGATAACGCCCCAGACAACAAACACAAATTTGAACCCCAGCAATCGGAACACGGGTTAATCATAAGCCAAATTCGCGCCGAAATCCAAGCACTTGATGTTTTATTGGACAAATTAGAGGCGAAGGCGAAATTACTAAAGCAAGCACGCTGGAAAATTTTTCAAGGGAACTTACATCTCCTTAAGAAATATGTTGATGAAACCTCGCCACCTGAATTAATGCAAGCCGGAAGTCTTGGACTTTTAAAAGCGATTGACGATGGCGATACAAAACGCGGGGCGGAATTCCGAACCTATGCCCGACAAACGATTCGCCGCAGCATTAGTACCTTTAACGAAAAGATGGCGAAATCGAAGCAGCAGCTACGTGAGGTACCACTTACGGAAATACCAGCCATACGCGACTTTGCGCGTGTCACATTTACACCTTTTGACGAGGAGCAGGAATTCCACGCTTTTCAAGAGTACGACGTTATTCGTTGTGAAATTGAAACACTCTTGGAGGAATTGCCACCCGATATGTTACCGGGCGGAACTGCTACGCGTTCGCTGCGCACATTACGGTTCGTTCTTGAAGATGTACGAAACGAATTTGCACATATCAAATGGTTAGCGGATGAATTGGAGACCGCCGATCAGATTACGCACGGCACGAAACTGAAAATCGTTGAAGCGAATCTCCGACTTGTCGCCAGCATCGCGAAGCAACATCACTTCAGCAAAACATCGTTAACCTTCCTCGATTTGATGCAGGAAGGCAGCCTCGGATTAATGCGCGCTGTGGATAAATTCGACCATACCCTCAAATTTCGGTTCAGCACTTATGCGACATGGTGGATTATGCAGTCCATCAAACGCGCACTTGACCAGCAAGGGCAGATGATCCGTGTGCCCTGCTATATCGGTGAAGCCCGACGCGCCATTAAGCAGGCACAATCAGATTTGACAACCGAACTCGGACGCGAGCCGACGACAACCGAAATCGCGAGTGCAGTTGAACTCACTGAGAAAAAAGTCTCCGAAATTTTCAACGCTACGCGGGACCCTGTTCCGCTTGATGCACCTATTAATGAAGATTCCCCAGACGGTTCATTTTCTGAACTCATCCCGGATCAATCGCAAATTACGCCGGAGAACTACTTACTCGATTACGCCAAAATTGAGGTTATCACTGAGATCCTCAACCGGACGCTCAACCCACGTGAAACACAGGTCGTTATCTTAAGATATGGGTTGATTGATGGCACTGAATACACTTTGGCGGATATTGGAGACAAGCTCCGAATCAGTCGGGAGCGCGTACGGCAGATAGAGACTGAAGCCATTGACAAACTTAAGAAACACCTTGAATCAACAGAGTTACTCCAAGAGTTGCTCCAGGTCTCCTAAAATGGTGGGCATCGCGACGGTCATCTCAACGAGGTAACCGTCAACTCTTAATTTGATCTTGGCATAGTCGTAGGCATACGCTGTATGCCGTTCCTATGCGACACTAAAGGTCCAAAAGAGGTATAACTACGTTGAAAATCGCGTATTTTGACTGCTTTTCTGGTATCAGTGGCGATATGACACTCGGGGCATTGGTTGATGCCGGGGTGCCACCCGAAATACTTACAGATGGCTTGGCGCCCCTCAAACTTGAGGCTGAGTTCAGTCTTCACTTTGAAAAATCCGTAAAACACGGCATCACCGGCACACGGGCGATTGTAGAGGTACACCCAGCGCACACGCCTTCACACGAGGAAACCGCGCATGCGCATACACATACGCACACCCATGATCACGGGCATTCTCACCAGCATGAACACGGACCGAGTCGCCACCTCTCCGATATTTTCGAGCTGCTTGACGATAGCGATGTGGATGCTGAAGTTCGGGATACCGCAAAACGCGTCTTTGATCGACTCGCCGAGGCAGAAGCAAAGGTTCACAATACAACGAAAGATAAAGTGCATCTCCACGAAGTCAGCGGGATCGATTCAATCGTAGACATTGTAGGATCTGTCATTGGGCTTGCGCATCTAAATGTTGATGCGGTTTACGCGTCCCCACTCTCTCTCGGTAGAGGTTTCGTCCGATGCGCACACGGACTTATGCCTGTCCCTGTCCCCGGCACGATGGAACTCCTACGCGGTGTGCCGATCCATCAAACCGACATCCCGAAGGAATTGGTCACACCGACTGGCGCGGCACTCATTACGACGCTATCGCAAGAATTCGGGGTCATGCCACAGATGCGACTCGACCGCGTCGGATATGGTGCTGGCACTCGCGACCTCGAACAACGTCCAAATCTCCTCCGCCTCTGTCTCGGTGAAAAAACGTCCGACATCAGTTCAAAGACGCATCACCATCATACCGAAACGGACACTGTTGATATTATTGAAACCAATGTAGACGATATGTCGCCAGAGATTACCGGCTATGTTACGACCCAACTCTTTGAACATGGAGCACTCGACGTTTTTCTCACGCCAACCTTCATGAAAAAAGGCAGACCTGCAACACAAATTACTGTCCTTTGTCCGACTGCGCATCGGGACAAACTCATTGAACGCCTCCTCACCGAAACCACGACTTTCGGCGTTAGGCTCTCTTCCGCTGATCGGATCAAACTCCGTCGTGATTTTGTCCAAGTTGAAACACAGTGGGGCACAATCCAAGCCAAGCGCGGGTATTTCAACGGAACGCTCATCAAGACTATCCCTGAATATGAGGACTGCAAACGCCTCGCCGAACAAAACAACGTCCCACTCCGACAAGTCTATACAGAAGCACTCAGTAACCTCGGTTCCGCTGACACTGTGAATCGCTCTGAAGTCTAAAATGTTTCCTTATCTCTCCTACGCCGCATCCGCCAGAAATCTAACAGTTATCTGATTTGGAACAGTCTTATTTCCTTTTTTAAACCCTTTAGCCCGAAATCACCCTCTTTATAACAGTTACAGTGAAGCCCATAAATAAGTGGACATCTTTGTAGCATAAACTGTTAGTTTGTGCCAGTCTGAATGCCTGTTATAGGTATTCAGACTGTTTGAGAGTGCCCAATTAATTAGAGGTTTTACTATAAAATCTAATGCTGTCCCGCCAAGAGTGCATCCAAATGTACGTATAAGTGGAAGTTTCTACAAACCGACTATTCTCGCAATTAATCTGACCCTGTTTTACGCAACCTTTTGGCTGCTTGCGACCCGAAACCTATCCTAACATGAGATCAACTTAAAGATTATGCACCCTTTCCGCCTCGAAATTGTGTCACTAATAATGGGAAGTTGGAGCCTATGAGGTTCAGATATAAACGTCAATTTCAGCGGACGCTAAGTGCTCGGCTTGACCGAGGAACGATACGGAAACATATCACCTTATCCAGAAAATGAAAATACGTGATGCTATTGCTGCAGGGATCGCGCACCTTGCTCAAAATCGACTCCGCGCCGGGTTGTCCATTCTCGGTATCTTTATCGGGATTGCCAGTGTGCTTTGCATGATGGCAATCGGGGACGGGGCAAAACTCATGATTGCCCAAGACATTGAGAAACTCGGCGGCGCCAATCAGCTCCGACTCTGGACGCGTTCTTATATTTGGAAAAACCGACGGTTTTTCCGCCGCACAACTGAACGATACACCCTTGAGGATGTTCATGCTATTGAAGCAGAATGCCCCAAGGTGCAATTTGTCTTACCCAAAAATGAAGGGTACAGACCTCTGATTACCAGTGCAGATGGTAACCAAGTGCGTCATACGCTCGAAGGTGTCACGCCAGACTATGCCCGCGGTCTCCATTGGGAAGTTCGTGCTGGCAGATTCCTCTCCGAAAGCGATATTGAAGATGCCAAACAGGTTTGCGTCCTCGGTGCCGACACTGCCACTGAACTCTTTGGAGATACCTCTCCACTTGGACAAGAGGTAAAGATTCGGTATTATTGGCGGCAACCCCCCGTAAGAGTACGGGTTGTCGGGGTGATGAAAACGAAAGGCAGCAGTATCAACACTTGGTACTCTTTAGATGAGACTGTTTGTATCCCGTTGACGACGCATCAACAACGGATGTCAGGCACTCGCTATATTGAAGATCTCATTATCTTTTTTCAAAAAGATGCTGATGCTTACGAGATCCTTGATTCCGTTAAGGATGTTCTGCGAAAAAGGCATCGCGGGAAGGATGATTTTATCGGATATTGGGTACCTAAACGGTCTGCAAGGAGACTTGAACGTATTGAAAAGATGATAAAAATCGCTTTGGGAAGTATTGCTGGGTTTTCACTGTTTGTCAGCGGCATCGGTATCATGAATATATGCC
>VXXH01000684.1:515-4303 GCA_009835515.1 Candidatus Poribacteria bacterium | reverse complement strand
GGATAAGAATGGATGCCTTCAACGTATCAATGAACCTACCGGTGCTGCAAAACCAGCACCTCGTTTCTTCTTTGGATACACCAACGAGGGTTCAATATGTAGGTTCCGGCAGGATCTTCCCGACAATATCGTTACGCAGCTGAGAGAGGTCGCTACCACCGAGTCGATGCTTATGAATTTCCAGAAGATTCCACGGAACCATAGGCAATTCAAGAATATTCTTCAAAATCATGCACCCATTGAACGAGTCTGGGTTGGTCCCGCTTATCGCTTTCCTGAACAGATAGTGTCACCGACAAATGTTGTTCGACTATCACGCGCAAGTGCGGGGCTTTTGAAGGGAGACTTTACCGAAATGGTATCGGAACTAAATAGTTCGCAACCCTATTTAGCAGTCATAGAGGATTCACAGGTGGTGTCAGTTTGCCGAAGTGTCCGCTCATCATCACGTGCCCATGAAGCGGGAGTTGATACATTGGTTGGTTATCGTCGGCGTGGGTATGCAACCTCGGTTGTTGCTGCTTGGGCAATTGCTGTCCGTGTCTTGAACCGTATTCCTCTCTACAGCACATCATGGGACAATGTGGCTTCTCAACGTGTAGCCCGACGATTGGGCTTGGTACAGTACGGTGTAGACTATCATGTAACCTGATATGTGTTAAGGAGACATCCTTACATCACATTCCTTCCGACCTTCCATCCATCCAACCTAACCTTGTGACAAAATATTTACACATCGCTTGACATCTGCTCCACATTATGATAGATTATGACGTTAGTAAGTTTAAAATTGCGCCGAAAACAGCCTCTCCAGCGGTTAGGAGGAATGCCCCATGCAACGGACGACAAATCGATATAACACTATCATGCAAATAGGAGCTAACAGCCAATTTCGTTTCCTACTTATCGGCTGGATGCTGCTCTCAGTTTTTATTTCCGTAGGTTTCACCGATGAACTAAATCTCGTCACTGAAGTGGAATTTCAACCTTTAGCAGCAGCAACCCAACGACTCATTGAGGCGTTGGATTATCTTGGATCACCCCTATCTGAGGACGACCTTTCAGCAATAAAAAAAGCCTTGATTTCCGAAGACCATCAACAGGCGGTTGCTGACATTCAAAAAATTCTTGATCCGCACTGTTTGGCTGGGGTCAATATCAACCCTGAGAGCCGCGTGAAAGTTAAAGAAGGTCCCGTAAAGAAGGAATTGATGCAACAGGGGTGGCGGACCTTTTTAGTCAAGGTCCACAATGAGGCGGGTGTGACGGCACCGTTAGCAGCAGAGAGCGAGAATGCCGCACCGCTTTATAAACGTTCCACTGGCAGTCCTGACCCAGAGATGACCGTCCCTAAAAGCGAAATTCCACATCGGTTTCTGGATATTGCAGTCTATTCCAATCCACCTTTGAAGGCCGGTCTATCGGGATTAGAACTGGAGTATCGTGTCATTCAACTCTACAGTCGTGATGAGGGCAAACGAGAAGCAACGTTGGGTTTCAACGTCGGTCAGGGAACACAAGACATCGGCTTCCGCGGTGAAGTCCCTATTTTGTTCCATTGTGTGCCAGCAGTAAAGGTAGCCTTAGAAGTATTCGATTTTGATGGAGAGCCGACAACCGCGGCTTTTATCATTCGCGATGAATTACACCGAGTCTACCCATCGCGTGGACGCAGACTTGCACCGGATTTCTTCTTCCACAATCAAATTTATCGGCATAGTGGCGAATCCGTGCTCCTGCCGCCGGGCAACTATACTGTTGAATACACGCGGGGACCAGAATATAAAGTAAAAACCCAAGCTGTTACCGTGCCGAATGCCGAGACGCATCAAGAGACCTTTCATCTCGAAAGATGGATCCATATTGCAGCAGAAGGTTGGCGTTCTGGCGACCATCACGTACACGCCGCGGGTTGTGCGCACTACGAAAGTCCCACGGAAGGCGTTACGCCCGAAGATATGATGCGCCACATTCTCGGCGAAGATCTCAATGTCGGTTGTGTCCTCTCGTGGGGCCCCTGTTGGTATTTCCAGAAGCAATTTTTTGATGGCAAGGTTCATGAACTCTCAACCGATGATTACGTGATGCGCTATGATGTGGAGGTTTCGGGGTTCCCTTCATCACATGCTGGACATCTCTCATTACTGGGGTTGACTGAGGATGACTACAACGGTGTTAAACGTATTGAAGAATGGCCCAGTTGGGACCTCCCCGTCCTCCAGTGGGCGAAAGAACAGGGCGCGGTAACGGGTTTCAGTCACAGCGGTTGGGGTTTGAAAGTGGATGGCGATGAACTCCCCAATTACAACATGCCACCTTTCGATGGTATCGGAGCCAACGAATATATCGTGGATGTTGTTCATGACGCTGTTGACTTCATCTCTACGGTAGACACACCTTCTGTTTGGGAGCTAAATATCTGGTACCACACGCTAAATTGCGGGTTCCGCACCCGAATCAGTGGCGAGACGGATTTCCCTTGCATTTACGGCGAGCGCGTTGGCTTGGGTCGTATCTATGTGAAAATGCCTGCCGGTCCTCTCAATTTTGACGCGTGGGCAGCAGGATTGAAAGATGGTCGTTCTTATGTCGGAGATGGCAAAAGTCATCTGTTAGACTTCACCGTCGGTGGTGTGCCGGTTGGTGAAAAGACACCCACTGGAGAGCTTAGCCAGTTGGATTTGGATGCACCCAGTACAGTAACCATCACGGCTCGCGTCGCTGCACGACTTAACGAAACACCGAACCTTGAGATAAAGAACCGCGCTTTGGATCAGCAGCCGTATTGGGACGTTGAACGGGCGCGGATTGCGGAAAGCCAAAAAGTGCCAGTTGAACTTATTGTCAACGGTCAGGCGGTTGAGATACAAGAGATTGTTGCTGACGGTGAAATCGTTCCCGTTCAATTTGAGGCATCTATTGATAGATCGAGTTGGGTTGCCTTGCGTATCTTCCCATCGTCTCATACGAATCCGGTCTTCGTCATTGTAGACGGTAAACCGATCCGCGCAAGTCGCAAAAGCGCGCAGTGGTGTTTGGATGCTGTGGAGGTCTGCTGGAACCAGAAGGTCAACCGCATTCGAGAAGAAGAACGCGATGCCGCTCGCAAAGCGTACAACGTAGCATCGCAGGCATATCAAAAGGTTCTTGAAGAATCTGATGTGGACTGAAGTTGAAATGTCCGAAGTCTCTTGAGAAGATCAACCATTTGACATGGAGGTAAACCTGATGCAATACGACAAAAACAGATTCAAAATACAGGCACTGCCTCACCCCTTTATTTTACTCTGGGTATTGTTCCCAGCAGTTATGTTCAACGAGCTGATTTTCGGACAACGACTGCCCAAAGTCACCTTGATTGAGAAAGAGAGTGATAAACCGCCGGAGGAACGCTCTTACGTTCCCTGCCCGCACTGTGAAACGCTGAATGACCGCCGTTTGTGGGCAACAAAAGGAAATGCCTTTGGATATGGACATTGGTTTGGCTTGGTTTGTCCAAGCTGTCATCAAATAATTCCTTGCCTATGGAACATTTTTAGTCTCGCCATATTGGCGATTACTTTTCCGCTGTGGTATTTCCCCGTTCGGTTTTTTCGCCATAGATGGATAGAAAAAGAAAAAGAGAGATTGGCGAAGACCCTTGAACGTCCCCTGCTCCAAGCAACGTCCATAATGGATTCGCTTTCGATAGGCGTCGTTTCCGGTATATCTATGTGGGTGATATGGGTGATTTTAGAGGTTGCGCGGAACGGAGGGGAATGGGATTTGAAAATGATGCTCGAAAGTTT
>VXXH01000684.1:0-505 GCA_009835515.1 Candidatus Poribacteria bacterium | reverse complement strand
CGAAAGTTTGCCATTTTCGTTGGTAGCAGGCTTTGGGATAGCCTGTTTCATGAGATGGGTGGAAAAAGATAAAGAAGAAATTGAAAAAGAAAGATTGGCAAATGCTCGTGAACGCCCCTTGATTCGAGCAATTCGAGCAAAGTCCATAAAGTCCACCATAAAGCCCATGAGGTGGTTTTTAAGAGGCACCTTCTACTTCGGTGGAGGCATGTGGGTGGTTTTCGGGGTGTGGGATGTTTTGAAAGAAAGAGAATGGGATTTGAGAACGATGTTTGATATGTTGCCAGTTTGTTTGTTCTTAGGCTTTGCGTGGGGCTGTTTCGTGTATGTTGTGGCGAATTTGGCGAATCTACTGGAGGGCAGAAAGACCTGAATCTGACTGAAAATCTACTATAAGGAGCAGAGCTATGAAACTTACGTCCCAAGAGGTCGAACAATTCAGTAGGTGTTTTTGCTTGGGGTGTTTTTGCTTGGGTATTTCTGCGTATTGATAGGGGTATTTGCT
>VXXH01000343.1 GCA_009835515.1 Candidatus Poribacteria bacterium | reverse complement strand
TTGCACAATGATTTGGATATTTGCGGTATTGTGCGTAATCATTTCATTGCGTTGTCTATGCGTTGCTTCCGCAGATATGGTAAGGGACTTTCGTATTCGAGAATGTCTGCACATTTAACGAAACTCAAGCGTCTTGAGAAATATAAACATTGGAATATCCCTTACTCGTGGGCGTTGCAAAATATACTGAAGCGTTTAGCACAAGGTTTCAAAGAAATGCGAACACTCGGTAGAGGTCGTCCACAGTTTAAGTCTTGCAAGAAACACAAAGGTATGACGTTTCGGAGTGAGCAGGTCAAGTTAGAGTATTTGCTACCGAAGCAGAAACGCGCGCGAAATCATCCGACATATCAAATCCGTCTCAACGGTCGTTGGTATCGTTTCGCTTTACACAGAAATATAGAAGGCAAAATCATACAGGTTCAAGTTACACGGGACGCCCTCGGAGACGTGTATATTACCTTCACAGAAGCATGTAAAGAAGTCAAACCCGAACCCAAGACGGGTAAAGCCGAAGGGTTCGATATGGGTATCAAAGACTTCCTGACTGGCAGTGACGGTGAACGCTATACTTCTCCGATGTTTTACAAACAGAACGCTAATGATTTAGCGAAGGCGCAAAAAGCGTATTCACGTAAGGTTAAAGGTTCTAAGAATCAAGAACGCTGTCGCAAGCAAGTGTTCCGCATTCATAAGAAAACTGCGAACCAGCGAACCGATCATCACTGGAAACTTGCGATAGAGTTGTGTCAAAAGTTTGATATAATGTTCTTTGAAGACCTGAATCTGAATGGCATGAAACGTCTTTGGGGTAAACAGGTCTCTGACGTTGCCTTCGGTGAGTTCCTAGAAAGACTCAAACACCAATCAAAGAAACGGATAAAATCTGTTCTCAAGATTGGACGCTGGACACCGACGACTAAATGCTGCTCTGTTTGTGGCGATAAAAATGAAACGATAACCTTAGCAGATAGAGAATGGACATGCTCAAGTTGTGGAACGCACCTTGACAGGGACCATAACGCTGCTATGAACATTCTCAAGGAAGGGGTAGCTTCCTTTGGGTTAGGAGACGTAAGACCTATTACCTTGCTTGGCAAGATAGTCGGCTACTCCGTTGAAGCGAACAGTCCGCTTCTGAAATCCACAAATGCTTTCGCATAACTTTGCGGAAGCCTCGCCCTTCAGGGCGGGTCTATCACAAAATCGGCAAAATAGGTTCATTTCGTTCTTTTGTAGGAGGGAACTCCGATTCCCGATTGTTCGCGATGCGGAGATCACTTCTACAATGAATACTTAATGTTAAAAACTTTACACACCCGCGCAACAGATACCTTTGACAGAAAAAAGAAGATGTCCTATAATATGTTAAGAACTGGAGTGCAACGTTTTTCGTGTATATTCCTGTAAGCGGTGTCCGTAGACACCTTTTCTGAGTCTATTCTGTCCACCTCAACTCGCAATGAAGGAGACGATTCCGATGGAGACTAAAATTTCCGATGTCTTCCCCCCGAAATTTGCAAAAGAAGGGCTAACTTTCGACGATGTTTTGCTGATTCCGGCTGAATCGGATGTGCTGCCAGATCAAGTGGATACGAGTACACAACTGACACGTAACCTCCGGCTAAACATTCCTATCTGTAGCGCGCCTATGGATACTGTTACCGAATCTGCCCTTGCGATTGCGCTTGCACGCGAAGGAGGCATCGGAATAATTCATTATAACTGCTCTATTGATGAGCAGGTTTCTGAAGTTGACCGGGTAAAACGATCCGAGAGCGGTATGATTACTGCACCCATTACGCTGACGCAGGATAAGACGATTCGGGACGCACTTCAAGTGACAGAGCGCTACCACATCGGTGGCGTACCTATCGTTACCCAAGACGGGTATCTCGTCGGTTTGATTACCAACCGCGATCTGAAATATGAGGATAATCTCGAACTTCCTGTAACCGCACGAATGACACCGAAGGATAAACTGATTACCGCATCACCAGGAATTACACTTGATAAGGCGAAAGAGATACTCCACAAATCTCGGAAAGAAAAACTGCCGATTGTCGATGAAGACTTTCGACTCTGTGGGTTGATTACTATTAAGGATATTGATAAGGTTCAGATGTTTCCGCAAGCGTGTAAGGACAGTGCCGGTCGGTTACGTGTTGGTGCCGCTGTTCTACCGGCAACGCCTCTCGGAGATGTTGACCGACTCGTCGGAGCAGGTGTCGATGTGCTTGTATTAGATACAGCACACGGTCATTCCAAAAACGTGATCCGATCGACAGAATACCTTAAATCCCACTTTCCAAACGTTGAACTCGTCGCAGGTAATGTCGTTACACCTGATGCTACACGGAGCCTCATTGATGCGGGAGCCGATGCAGTGAAGGTCGGAGTTGGTCCCGGTTCTATCTGCACAACCCGCGTGGTGGCAGGGGTCAGTATCCCTCAGATTACAGCAATTTACGATTGTGCACAGGAAGCAGATACGGCGGGCGTTCCCATTATTGCTGATGGTGGTATCCGTTATTCCGGGGACATCGCGAAAGCCATCGGTGCTGGGGCAAGTTCCGTGATGATTGGGAGCCTACTCGCAGGGACTGACGAGAGCCCAGGCGATACAGTCATCTTTCAAGGTAGAACCTATAAAATTCACCGCGGGATGGGATCAATAGGGGCGTTACGCAAACGGAGCGCACGACAACCGGAGAGCGCAGAGGACCTCTCGAAACTCGTGCCTCGCGGAATTGAAGGACGCGTGCCACATAAAGGTAAACTCAGTAATTTCGTCTATCAGTTGGTCGGTGGGATTCGCTCTGCGATGGGGTATTGCGGAACAGCAGATATTAACACGTTACGTACGCATACCCAATTTGTCCGGATGTCCAGCAGCGGTTACCGTGAAAGCCATCCACACGATATTGATATTACAGAGGAAGCACCAAACTACACAATAGCCAAGCTTAACTCATGACTATTATTTCAACGCTCCTTTTATTATGCTGTCGACGACTGATGGTTGACTGCTAACAAAAAAAAATGGACGCGCAAGTTACGGAGACGGTTCGACTTCACCAAAAACCTGCCCGAAACACAGTGGAGGGCAGTCCAGGAGGCCATACGTAAAAAAATGAAGGTTAACGAAGAAATGTCTTTTTGGGATAGGCTCTATATCCCCGCATTGATTAAGGGAATGTTTACCACATTGAAGCATATCCCGAAAAAGAAATTGACATATCAATACCCTGAGGATCCGAGGAGTGTGGATGAGCGGAACGATCGGTATCGCGGCATTCACAAACTAACGACGACAGAGAAAGATGAGATTAAGTGCGTAGCATGTTTCTTATGCGCGACCGCCTGCCCTGCTGATTGTATTACCATTCAGGCGGCACCCGCACCGGAAGGTTGGACAACCAAAGACGGGTATCAGCGCGAAAAGTACCCCGATGTCTTTGAAATCAATATGCTCCGCTGCATCTTTTGTGGGTATTGTATTGAAGCTTGTCCGGAAGATGCTATCCGGATGACAGGCTTAACACTCCCGCAATACTTCCGTGAACGCCAGAAAGAGGGCGAAAGTCTTGGGAGTTCGCGCAGTGACTTCATTTTTGACCGAGACATGCTTGTCGCTAACAACGACATCCCTCAAGAGGGACTCAGTGTTGAAGCGAAGTAGGAATTAATGGCATCATACGCTCCGTTTCCGAATAAAAAGTACAGTATTATCTACGCAGATCCGCCCTGGGATTACAAAGGACAACTTCAACACACGGGGAGCGGTGGCAAAGACAGTGGAGGCGCGATTCGGCATTATCCGACTGTACCGGTGTCAGAAATGGAGACGTGGGATATTACCGCTATTAGTGAAGAGAATTGCCTGCTTTTTATGTGGAGCTCGTCTCCACACTTGGATCAAGCCATTCGGCTTGGCAAGGCTTGGGGGTTTCAGTGGGCAACAATCGCCTTTATTTGGGATAAACAACGCGTAAACCCCGGTTTTTATACGATGAGCCAGTGTGAATTGTGCCTCGTTTTCAAACGCGGTAAAATTCCACAGCCGCGCGGGGCGCGAAACGTTAGGCAACTCGTTCAAACCAAACGGTTACGCCACTCTGAAAAACCGGATGTCGTGCGTGAGCGAATTGAGGAAATGTTTCCGCATCAGTGTAAGATTGAACTGTTTGCACGCAAGCAAACACAAGGTTGGGACGCATGGGGGCTTGAGGTTCAGTCGTCTTCGTGAAATTTATCACGCAGCACTGAAACATCAGATTAGCCGATAAGGCGGGAGCAAAATAC
>VXXH01000030.1:17907-25330 GCA_009835515.1 Candidatus Poribacteria bacterium | reverse complement strand
CGCTTACGCGCTTTGGATAAGGCAACCGATCACCTATGACGAAACTTTGAGTGGAACGCCGGATTACCTCGTCGCTACAAAATCCGAATTGGGCATGACTGTTGTCGGAACACCCTTGATAATGTTAGTTGAGGCGAAGAAGAACGACTTTGAGCAAGGTTGGGGGCAGTGCTTAGCGGAGTTAGTTGCTGCACAAAAAATAAACGATGATCCGGATGTCCCCGTCTATGGTATTGTGAGTGATGGTGAACGATGGCAATTTGGGAAACTTGTTGCCGATAGTTTCACCCAAAATAGAACAGGTTTTAGCATAGATGATTTACCAAACCTCTTCGGGGCGATTGATGCCATCTTCAAAGCAGCGAATGGATCGGACATTGGACAAAGTTAATTGCTTCTGGTGTTGTCTTTGCTACAATTCCAACTTTGTAAGGCGACAGGTTTACCTATACTTTTTAGGGTACCAACTGTACTTTAATCGAATCCGAACCTTTCTGAACCATCTCAAATCCTGTCAGATAGTCTTCCAACGGTAGTTGATGCGTCACAATATGACTCACATCGATTAAACCGCGGTGGATATAATCAATCGCCAGCGGATATGCATAGGGTCCCAAGTGCGAACCGTGGATATTCAACTCTTTCGTATCACCAATGATCGTCCAGTCGACAGTCACCGGTTCCCGCATCACACTAAATTCGACAAAGGTGCCTGCTTTCCGAATCATGTGCAGCCCTTGCTCAACCGCCTTTGGATGTCCCGTCGCCTCAATATAGACATCACATCCGTAGCCTTCCGTCAAATCCAACACTTCTTGGACAGCATCCGTTTCCGATGGGTTAATCCCAATATCCGCGCCCAACTTCTTAGCAACCTCTAACCGTTTCGGCATCAGGTCAATAGCGATAAGCACACCCGGATTTTTTAACTTCGCCGCGCCAATCATGCCGAGACCGAGTGTCCCTGCCCCTGCCACCACGACAACATCACCAAACTCAATGTTACCCCGTTGCACAGCGTGAATGGAACAAGCAAGCGGTTCAATCACCGCTGCATTCGCTATCGGAATATCGGAGGGGACCCTGTAGACCAGAGAACGTGCAGGAAACTTCATATAGTCCGCCATACCGCCGTTAACGACCGGTTGAAACCCGTAGATATTATGGACTTGGCAGAGCCAATACTTCCCAGTTCGACAATACCGACATTCCCAACACGGAACAATCTGCTCCGCGATGGCACGGTCACCGATTTCGAGCTTATACTTCTCGGCTGCCCCCGGACCGAGTTCTACGACCTCACCGATAAATTCGTGACCAGCGATAACAGGTGCCTCTACATACGGCTGGCGGTGTTCGTCACCCCAGAAAAGCGGCGCGCCTGTATAGCATTTGATGTCACTCGCACACACACCGCACGCGTCTACCTTAATAACCACTTCACCCGGACCCGCCTCCGGCATCGGGACCTCTTCAAGACGATAGTCCCACGGTTCGCGACACATAATCGCACGCATTGTTCTCGACATTTTTTTAACTATGGACCTCGCTACGATTGACCCAACGAGTCAATCGTCGTTCTCTGATTAAATATGCATCTCTTTATGGTTGTCAGTCGTCAGTTATCGATTAAGAGTTACCTTGTCAAAATTCATCTCAATTTGGAGTACCCCAAGAAGTGGTGAATTGTTCCTTTTAACTGAAAACTGAAAACCGATAACTGATAACTATTAAAAGTGGTGTAAAATGTGGTAGGCAGCGATACCTAAGGAGACATGAACGTTCAGCGATGCCCCTGCCCCATACATCGGAAGGAAAACTATCATATCACAGACAGCAAGCGTTCGTTTCGTTACGCCGTGGTCCTCGTGCCCCACGATGAGGCAGATTTTATTTGGATAGTCCACCGCATCATAGCGAATCGATTGCGCTGTAACCTCTAAAGCACAACTCGTGTAACCCTCTGCTTTGAGTGATACAATCGCGTCCGCTGCCTGTTCCGTATACCGCCATTTTACCCGTCGATGCTTCCCGCGTGCGACTTTGCGAACGAGCGGATGCGGCGGTTGCGCGCTGATACCTGTCAGGATGAGTTCTTTCACACGGCACGCATCCGCTATCCGAAATGCAGAACCAACATTAACCGGGTCTTGCACGTCTTGTAGGATAAAAACCACTTCTCTCTTTGGCGGTCCTGTCTGCTTCAGAAAATCTTTGAGCGGTTTACCGCGTAATTGTCTCATATTCTATAAAAACATCGGGGCTACAAACCCCTCCCACAAGAGATAGATAATTGGAAACATCAAGGGTTATAAACTCTTCGCACAAGAGATAAGTTATGCAGCCTTGTGTTGTATCAAACGTCGCCTTGCGCTGGCACGTGCAAGTCCGACATCCAACGTAATATGCGGGTAATCTGTCATACCGAGATTAATTGCATGCGCCGTTTCGAGATTGAAACCCCACTCAATCCATTCCGGTATATCCGCCTCTGGAACATCACCCGCTACGACAACCTTCATGATACTGATACCTTTCCCGATGTTATATGCGCGTTGGATGTATTCAAGATGCTTGTCAAGAGTACCCCCCTCTAACATCCGACCCTCTTTGTTCGCTGTCGCAAGGATAACCTCAATTTCAGGGTGATCAATTACGGCATCCATCACTGTACCTGTATGAATATGGGTAGAACAGCCGATGACTCGGATTTTGCCAGCGGCTTTTGCTTCTCGGAACGCGTCTAATGCCCCCTCACGTGACACCAAATCTTCAGGCGTGGAGATGCCATGCAATAATAAAACATCTAAGTAATCCGTTTGCAGCTCCTGAAGCGAACGCGTAATGCTCGCCTTGGCACCTTCATAATCTTTCGCGCCGGTCTTCGTTTGAATGACCACTTCATCCCGAAAAATCTGGCGGACAGCCTCTCCGAGATGCGGTTGCGTCCCGTAACCCTCGGCGGTATCCCAGAAGGTAACGCCTTCATCAAGTGCTTTCAACATCAATTTGCTACCGGCTTCAACGGTATCACAGGTGTTCTTAATTCGTCCCGCACCGAAGCAAAGCCGTGAGATTTCTAAACCCGTTTTCCCGTACGCTAAATATTCCATTGTGTCCTCCACATCCAGTCGTCGTTTTTTCAACAGATGTTTGTGTGACGATGATTCCGTAAACTGGTTCAGATGTCCTTTGATATACTTTAACCGAATTTCGCCCAAAAATGCAACCCTTTTTTCTCAGATGCCTTTTTTCTTGGTAACAAACCGCTTTTCAGGTATCATAGAAGATCAATCTGCAACGCCCTAAGAACTTTAAACGCCGCTTAGCCGGATCGAAATATGAAATTCAGTGGACAAACACTATTCGATAACACCTCTGTTGAAATCACCATTGCTGACGACCGGGTTCAGTCACTTCGTGAAGTGACCACCGCCGACAGCGAAATATGGATCGCCCCTGCTCCAATAGACATTCAAGTGAACGGCTTCGCAGGATTCGATCTCAATGTTGCCACCGTTACATCTGAAGATGTCTGTGCAATGGTGCGTGCCCTTTGGCGTGTCGGCACCGGTTTCTTGTGTCCAACAGTCGTGACTGCCTCTTTTGAAGGAATTAGCAACTCCCTGCGTGCCATCGTAGAAGCCTGCAAAGCGGATGCATTGGTTGCCCACTCCGTGCTTGGGATTCATCTTGAGGGACCGTATATATCGCCAGAGGACGGACCCCGTGGAGCACACCCGCTCGAACATGTCAGAGATCCGGATTGGGACGAATTTCAGCAGTGGCAGGACATCGCCGAAGGTAAAATCGCCATCGTAACCCTCGCTCCTGAGAAAAAGGGGGCGATCCAGTTTATCGAAAAACTGGTTGCGAGTGGAATTGTGGTCGCATTGGGACATACCAACGCTTCAGCGGATGATATCCAAGCCGCAATTGATGCCGGGGCAAAACTTTCAACACACCTCGGGAACGGGGCACACGCTCTAATCCGACGGCACCCCAATTATATCTGGGAACAACTCGGTGCCGATGAACTCTGGGCAAGTCTCATCGTTGATGGACATCATCTACCACCCTCTGTCGCCAAGTCAATGATACGCGCCAAGACGCTTGACCGGTGCCTTCTTGTCAGTGATGCTGTCGCCCTGGCAGGCATGAAACCGGGTATCTATCAGTTTGCGGGAAAATCGGTGGAGTTGACCGAGGCGCGGTGTGTCCGCTTAGTTGGCACGGAATATCTCGCCGGTTCCGCTATTGAGTTGGCACGTGGTATTGAAAATAGTGTCCGATTCGCTGGCATTTCGCTTAAAGAAGCCGTATCACTCGCCACGTTAAAACCGATGCATCTGCTCGACGCAAAACCACAAGTAGAATCAGAAACAAACCTAATTCTCTTTGAGTGGGACGCAGCACAATATGAAATCAATCTGATAGCAACAATTGTCGGAAGCGAATTAGTCTATCACACAGAGGCACTACAATAATACAATATCGGAGGGACACATAATGGATGGTTATTACGGCATTGGAGAAGTGTTCGTTAAAGTTACAAACCTTGAGCGTGCAACGGAATTTTATCGAGATATACTCGGCTTTGAAGTAATAGAACGGAACAATCGGCAGCTTTATATCTACTTAGAAAACGGACACCTTGTCCTCAAGGAAGCCGGAAGCCCAGGACATGATGCCGGGGGACCGATGCACTTCGCTTTTGTAACAAGCACCGAACGGATTAACCAACTCGTCAAACAATTTATTCCCCTATCTTATCGGACTCGCGGTCCCTTTGATTTTGATGACCCACGCGGCAAATGTCGTGCTTTTTTTGTCTTTGACCCAGACGGAAATGAAATTGAGTTTAATGACCTCTACTGTCCAGCCGACTCGACTTAGGGATTGCTATATATCGTGAGGAAAACCTAAAATGCTAACCTCTGCAGAAATCAACGCCTTTGTTGAAAACGGATATATCATTCGTAAGGGGGCACTCTCCGAAACCGACATCCAATCCTATCAACGTGCTATTGATTGTATACTCCATAAGTGTCGCGTTGAAGGGTTACACACTGATCACCTACGCTATATAGATGGGGAACGCGACGACATCTGGGGTGTCAATAATATTTTTCATCCAATCATTCGAGAACAAGCACTTGTGGATGCACTTGCACACCCGCAGATATTGGATGTCATTGAAGCACTCATTGGGGAAAGGCTAAGGTATCACCTCTGTACCCTCCTCGTTAGTTCTGAACGAAAACCGTATCATATCAATTGGCATCGGGACGCTGCATCCGATGGAGAAGTGCCTCTTGAAACCCTCCTCGGTCGGCTTAGGAGCCATGTGCAACTCAACGGTGCCCTATATGATGATGAGACCCTTTACATCGTACCCGGTAGCCATCGACGTGAACTCACGAATGCTGAACGCGCAATCATACAGCAGACACCAAAGGCAGTAATGCCGAATCAACTCGTTGTCAAACTGAAAGCCGGGGACATCGTTTTTTACAATTCAAGTTTACTCCACAAAGGTTACAACCTTGACGGGTCAAAACGGCAGACGCTTCACTATGCTGTCCTTGTCGCACCGCCAGAGAACGAACCGCCAAATCCAGAAAGTCCAACAAGTCAGGAGTGGCTTAATGAACCCACTTTCCTGAACAGTCTTCCTGAACGACTCAAACCGCTCTTTGACAACTGGTTAAAATACGGATAGCCACGATGAACAGCGCACTAATCTTTGTGGCAGATCATTGCCGTGATCCAACATAGCCGTTTGAGAAAGGGGAGGCATTTAAGGAGAGATGTATCAATCGCTTTGAGCAGACGGAGGGACGCTCTATAAAGGGTTGGGATAACGATGCACTTCTGCCAGAACAGCGCACTCACCGCCGAGAGATGAAACTCCCGATGTTCCAGCCTCTCAAATTCAGCACCGACGGTCTCAATATCTCGGACTGAGAAATAGCGCAATTTTCCCGAATATTTCAGAAACACTTTGCGATAGAACCAAACCATCGGGTGATAGCGCATATTCTCAATAAAAATTGCCTTACCACCGGGTTTGAGGACGCGGTAACACTCTTTTGCAGTTTGCGCATGCTCTGTAAATACCAACACAGATTTGGAGATTATGAAATCGAAGGTATTGTCTGGAAAGGCAAGGTGCATCGCATCCATCAACGCAAAGTCAACAGACTCGCCAACGTTGTGTTCCGATGCTCGTGCCTGTGCTTCAGCGAGTCGAAAAGGGAGTAGATCAATCCCGACAACAGATGCGCCCCGTTTCGCTAACAGCGTCGCAGTGCCACCTGTCCCAGTCCCTAATTCCAGTATCTTTTTTCCTTCCAAAGTCCCCATTTTCCGGAGCACATACTCGAAAACAGGGACGTAGAAGTCTTCCCACCAGAGCAAGAGGTCTGATTCAACAATGTCGGCACGACCATCGGATGCAAGCAAACTTAAATTTTCCCCATCTTTCGTAGAGCGTCAATGCAACGTTCAGCACACTCAATGGGTGGGTAGGGGTAACTCTCCTGCTCGACAATGTACCACTCGGTGCCACCGACGGTTTCACAGGCATGGAACACATCGTCCCAAGGGATTTCACCTTCACCAATGAGTGCCTCGCCATTCGTGGCGGAGTATTCTTTGATATGTACCAGCTTCGACCTACCCGGATAGCGTTCAATAAACGATACAGGGTCAGAACCGGCACGCAGTGTGTGACCAATATCAATTTGCATCACGACATCATCGCGGGTGTTACTGCCGAACGTATCCCACGGAACTTTACCCTCCATTGATTCAAATTCAACGGTGTGGTTGTGGTAACCGGAAAACATTCCTTGGTCAGCAATTTTTTCGGCAATGCCGTTGAAGATTTTCGCTGTGTTGCGCCATGCCTGCTGCGAATTGCGATATTCTTCGGCTAACCCCGGCACGATCAGATATGGATTACCGAGAACTTGATTGAACTCGACCGTTTTGGCAAGTTCATCACCGAGAAGCGTGTTCAATCCCGTATGCGTCCCAGCAACTTTCAATCCAAGGTCATCACACATCCCTCTTAATTCCTCGGCACTCCGGTCGTAGTAACCCGCAAACTCGACACCCTCATAACCCATCTGTGCGACGGCTTGGAGCGTTAAAGATAGGTCGCCAGCACAATCGTCTCTGACAGAATACAGTTGTAATGCAATCGGAACTCTATCGCTCATAAAATTCTCCTTAAATTCGATTTATCATGGGGTCTTGCAGCAGCACCGGTTAAGCAACACCCTATTCGATAAATACCCGTTAGTGGGTTACAATGTGTTCAGGCTTATGTGCTTCCATCTCTTGCCGCAATGCCTCAATTTGTTCTTGCTGCACTTCAATTTGTCTCTGCTGTGCCTCAATTTTCTCGTCTTGTACA
>VXXH01000030.1:0-17897 GCA_009835515.1 Candidatus Poribacteria bacterium | reverse complement strand
GTACACGTTGGTGTTTGCGCTGTGTCGCAACGATTATCTGCGGCACGCCTACGACAACACCAATGAAAGCAACCAATGCTATGACCAACACAAAAATCTGGCTCAGCCGTTTGTCCATCTCTGCAATTGTGGTGTTAACAGCCTTAATTTCTTGAGAGACGATTTTGATTTCTTGAGAGACGATTTTGATTTCTTGAGAGACGTATTCGCGCATCCGTTGCTCGGATGCAGCTATTTCTGTTCTGAGGAGTGTATCGGATTCTTTGACGATCGCACGGATTTTCTCAACATCCTCTAAGCTCAGTTCTCCAAATACAGGGGTGCTAAAAAGCAAAAACCCTATGCTCAACATCAAAACGACTTTCATTTTTTTCTCACTTTCAGGGTTCATATCTGAAGCCTGTAGTGTTACGACATCGGTAAGTTAACGACCTGCCCACTATCTGCTGATACCAAGCCTGCTTCAAGGATTTCTTGGGCATCCCGACTCACTTTAGGACTGCACAAGCCTTCAATAGGCGCGCCTGTCTCCAAGCAGTGAATAAAGTATTCCGCTGCATTGCGCTGACCTTCTGGCAGCTGCTCAGGGGTTACCACCTCGGCATCACTGCCTGCGGGATGCAAATGCACTTCGTTACCACTGACCATCAACGCACCCTCAGTGCCATAAACCACTGGGTTCGGTGTAACATAACCGACCTTTTGCGTCCAAGACGCTTCTGTGATTCCGAAAGCGTTCCCGTATTTCATGACGATGACAGCGTTATCATCAGGAATCGGATAGTCTTTGACGAAAGTACCACGGAAAGCCGTTACCTGTTGAGGCGTACCGAGGAGATAAGCACACATATCGGCACAATAACAGCAATAGTCCATCAACGCGCCAGCACCATTTTTCTCTTCATCGTAGAGCCATTCGTAGAAGTAACGAGAGCATCCGATTTCCTTCGGTCCATTGTGCGCAGAACGCCACTTAAAGTAGAAAATGTCACCAATAGCACCATCCTGGATGAGATTCATCGCCGTATTGAGTGCTGGACTCCACGCCGTGGGCCAATTCACCATCAGTAAAGTACCGGCATTCTCTGCGGCAGCAACCATCCGGTCCGCCTGCGAGAGGCGCGCCGCCATCGGTTTTTCTGAAACGACGTGGACACCCTTTGCTGCTGCAGCCTCAACGATATCGGCTCCAGCGTTATTCTCTGCCGATGCTTGGACGATGTCCAATTCCTCTTTCTCTATCATCTCTTGCCAAGAGTCATAGATGTTCTCAACACCTGTTTCGCTACTAAATTGTGTGCGTAATTCCGCATTGACATCGCCTGCCGCGACGATTTCAACGTTCGGATGTGCTTTCCAGTGACGAAGTTCGCCCCAGACATGGTCATGTACGAGGGACGCGAAGCCAATGCGATATGTTTTTGACATCAATAATGCCTCCTATAGGCGCGCTGAACCAGCACGCAATGTATGTGTGCTTAAAAAAGCGTGTCTACAATCAAATTTTTCTATTCTTCAGCCCGAACCGCTATTTTAATGGCTGTTTCACCGTTAATACGATACCCACCATCAAGTGCTTTAAAACCGTCTTCAACCTGTGAAAGAGGCAGCTGGTGACTAATCATGTCGGCAAAGGGCAGTCCGCTCTGTTCAAGGAGCGGCAAACCGCGAACGAAGTGTTCGTAACTGCTGCCCCAGATCGCTTCAACCCGAAGGTTTTTGCGCATCAGCAACTGGTTAATGTTGAAATCAATTGACCCCATATCCACGAAATGACCGACCTCAACAAAAGTACCGCTGCGTCGGGTGTAACCCAACCCTTCTGGTGTAGCGGGGAGAAAACCTGCACATTCAAAAACAACGTCCGCACCTTCCCCACGCGGCGTTTCAGCTCTCACAAGTTCCGTCCGCTCTTCAACAGAGGTGACTTCTTCAATATCAATCGTCACGTCTGCCCCGAGCCGTTTCGCGAGTTCCAATCGTCCGGCGGGGCCGCCGACCATAATCGCTTTCGCGGCACCGCTCAATTTCGCACACGCCAGCGTTACAAGCCCAATAGCCCCGGAACCTTGTATAACGACAGTATCACCGAGCTTTATTTCACCACGCATTGCGGCATGAACACCAACAGTGAAGGGTTCTGTGAGCACTGCAACCTCAGGAGAAGCTTCGGTCTTTATAAAACAGGTATTCGGATAGTTGAGATACATATAATCCGCGAACCCACCGCGAAAGTGGGGTGCTTCGTCCGGATTCCACTGGAACCCATAAGCACCATAGTTCGTTCCCGGCGCAAAAATAACCCGGTCGCCTTCTTTCACCGGTTTACCTACATAATCGGTCTCTACACCTTCACCGAGTACCTCAATAATACCGACGTTTTCATGACCCAACAAAACTTCTTGTTGAAAGCCGTTCTGCCAGTTATGCAGGTCCGTCCCACAGATACCTGCGAGTTCCTGACGGAGTAATACCGTATTCGGTTCAGGTTCTGGGACCGGATATTCACGAATCTCAAAATCTTTGCCGTGCGCAACCACGGCTCTCCCCGTCCGACTCATATCAGTCTCTCCTTCGGTTGGTTTTGATCGGGCACACTTTCTAAGTGCACCCGCGTTTGATTATACTCAGACATACTTCCGCTTCTTCCGCGAGATAAGTACAATCGCTATAATAGCGACGATGACAATGGGCAGCCAAAACGCTTTAACGAATCCCCAGAAAATGGTAAATCCGATCCAAAGCAGGACTTCAATCCCAACGATCATCGCTGTTTTGTTCCACGGGAAGTCCGAACCGTGCTGCTTTTTCAACCGATGCGCGTATAACCACGAAACACCTATAGTCCCAATAATAGCCGCCAGGAATAGCAAATTAACAATATCCTGAATGCCGTTCAAAATGAAATCCATGATAATTTTGCTCCTTATTAAGTTTTACTTGCTATTATAGAGACGCACCGTCTGAAAAAGATAGTAAAATGTGCATCTTCTCTTGTTTTCTCAGAACCCGCGGCGAATGCGCGCCGGGCAACTATAAACGGCCATACTCCGTCCCCGCATGAAACCGACCAGCGTGAGATGACCCTCCTGTGCAAGGTCAACAGCGAGTGTAGACGCGGCGGAAACAGCAACGACAACTGGAATGCGCGCGAAAAGTGCCTTCTGAACAATCTCAAAACTGGCGCGACCACTGACCATCAAAATGTGTCGCTCAAGTGGTACCAAGTCAGACAGTAACGCCTGACCGATCACCTTATCAACAGCGTTGTGTCTGCCGATGTCCTCTCTAACAATCAGCAGCTCACCTGTTTCACTGAATAATCCAGCAGCGTGAAGCCCACCCGTCTTTTCAAAAACCGATTGTGCTTTCCTTAATCGGTCATTGAGCTGATAGAGCACCCCTTGATTCACACAAAACTCCGAATCCAGCGGAGATACTCGCTGTCTAACAGATTCAATCGTCATCTTACCACAGAGTCCGCAGCTTGCATTCGCGTGAAAATTGCGCTGCCAACCCGATTGCGTATCAAGATCCAGTTCTTCTGTGAGTTGAACATTGACAATGTTCTCCAACGATGATAAACCGTCATCCTCCGTCTCCGTCACATCTTCATCGCAATATGCAATAATTTCAATGTCATCGCCGGAAGTTATGAGGCTTTCTGTATAAAGGAAACCCGCCGCGAGTTCAAAATCGTGTCCCGGAGTTCGCATCACAACGATTAGACTCTGCTGTCCGACCCGGATCTCAAGCGGCTCTTCAACAACCAATTCATCTTCGACCCGCATAGGTTCCGCAGCCGCCCAGCGCGTAATAAGTTTTGTGGATGTCGGTTCCATAGTTTTAAATCCACACACCCCGATAACAGAACTCATTGAACGTTTATAGTTGCTAAACCATTGTTCGTCGCTATCCATGCCCTGTTGTTTACTACGATAAGAGCATGTACTATTAATTCACCCGACACTATTTGCGGAGTCGTTGTATACTCCCAGTCATCAGAAGAACGTGTGTGATGCGTGTAAAAGAGATCATTCGTCGCTATCCACAGCACTAAAGGCGTAGGCGGTGGTGGGGCTTCCTCCAACGCTAACGCCTCTGTTTCGGGAGAAAATTCGGATGTTGGTGGATCCGGTGTTTCTACAGGTAGTATCTCATTTACCTCCGTGACTACCGGGGTCTTGTCCAAAATCCCTCTGATGTAAATGTTTCTTAAGTCCTTCTCATCCTCTATACCCGTGTGAAGCGTCGTTGATTTTCCGTTCAGCCCATCCAAATCTGATCGAAAATAACCGTTAGTCTTTTCAGCGGCATTATACCATGTAAAAAGCATCTGATCTTCTGCAGTATCAAAACCAACGATCGTCGTGCCTTCTTCGATTTCAGTAGAACGATAGGAACCCCACTCTTCAGTTTCACGGTCGAATGTTATGATATCTCCTTTCGCCGAGGCACCCCAAACGGTTGTAGGCATCAATAACAAAGTCTCAATATCATCTGCCGGAATGAAACTTTGTCGCTTGTTGTAAACAAACAAAGAATCACTTTTACGAACAACGCCTTCATCGGTAGCAAACCATATCTCACTGTCATCCATCTTGATGTCCTTGACCCAAGCAGGGAACCCATCGGTTGGCGGGTACATCTGGATTTCGCGCGTTAACTTGTTATAATGGATCGCGCCTTGAGAGCGCGTGCCGACCCATACCTCTTCTGAGTTCGCCGCAATAGCTCGCACATCTGGAACCTTTGCCGTTGAACTGTTAATCAGTTGCGGCACGTCTGGAATCGGTAGCCAGTTATTGAAAGCCGTCTCAAATAGCATCACACCCTTCGGGGTCCCCACCCATAACCGCTTACCATCGGAAACGATCGCTTGGATACGGTTGTCGGGGAGATCTTCTGCCACTGTGTAAACCGTCCATTGGGTCTGATCCAAAATCTGTTTTGCGCGTTCCCTTATCGCCTCATCTGCACTCATATCGTGGACCTGGGATGCCTCATTCCGAGCTTCTGCCGTTCTACCCAATTTCAGGTTAACTTCAGCGCGGGTGAGACGTGCCTCATAAACCCACTCGCTTACCGGGTAGCGCATCACAAATCCCTGTAAAGTATGAAGCGCATTTTCCAACCGACCGGTTTTCGCTTGCACTTTCCCAATCAGGAAAAGTGCTTTTTCATGGGAGGACAGGTCCGGGTACTGTTCGATTGCCGACTTAAGGACAGGCAGCCCTTCACTATACGCCTCTAATTCCTCAACGAGTAGGAATCCAGTGATATAACTCAATTCCGGTACAGACACATGTTCTGGATAATACTTTAGGATCAGTTGATAGTTATCTACAGCTACCGCATAAGCCTCACTGACGAGGGCAGCGTTTCCAAGTTCCTGAAAATGTGGCACCAAGTCAAAATTCGCCGCATCAAGGATTGCCACAGAACGGAAGCGTTCCAACACATTTGCATTGTCGCCATTTGCCTTGTGAAGTAAGCCGAGTTGATAGTGTGCAGCCGGATACCGCGGAAACTCTTCAATAGCAGCTTCAAAGCGTTTTTGTGCTAATTCCGGGAGCTCCAACTCCAACAGTGTGAGTCCTTTGCGATAATACTTCGCAGCCGTTTGATCCGGCACATTCGCTATGTCCGATGTAAAATTAAGAGTATGTCCCATCAACGGGAGTCTTAAAACCTGTCCTTGGTATTCAATTTCAAAGTGAGTTTCAGTGCCATCGCGCCAAGTACCGGTGAACCTATCGCCGTTTTCGCTGTCAACAATAACGTATTGCTGACTATGTACCAAGTGTTGGGAGAAAAACAACCCAGTAAACGTTATTAAGGCAAAGAGGAGGTAAGTCTTTTGTTTTTTTCTTTCTATCTGTTTTAGGAATTTTTGGTACAGCATGATTTACCTTCAAAATACGAGCTTTAGATATGATGGTTATAATATCAGAAACTTCTGGAAATGTCAAGAATGTTTAGTCATGCTTCTGTAGGAGCAAACTCCGAGTAGCACTTCTACTGATCGCTGACTGATAACTGAAGACCATTCTTCTGACAACTCTCACTGCAAGGCAAACCGATAACTGAAGATCTCTGACTTGATACCAATACCACTATCGGCTATAATACTTATTATGAACAAGACCGACCTCCCGATTACAGAGTTAAAGGCGACATTCCACGACGCGATTGCAACGACCCCAATTGTGATTGTGGCACCGACCGGCAGTGGAAAATCAACACAAATTCCGCCTTGGTGTGCCGCACTATCAGACGCACCAGTACTGGTCGTGGAACCGAGACGCGTCGCATGCCGTTCACTTGCACGATGGGTGGCACAACAACGCGGCGAACCGTTGGGCCACTCAGTCGGTTATACTGTTCGCTTTGAAGATGTCAGTTCTGATGCCTTAACGCGTATCCGTTTCGTCACGCCCGGTGTCGCTTTGCGATATGCAGCGGGACCAGAACTGGATCAATATGGCACAATTATCTTAGACGAATTCCACGAACGCGGTGTGGAGGCAGACCTCTTTCTCTCTATCTGTCGAAAGAAACGGCGCGATGCGAGACTTATCATCATGTCTGCCACGATAGCAGCACAACAACTCGCTCAATTCATTGGTGGACAGGTACTACGCGCAGAAGGGCGCGTCTACCCTGTTGAAGTCCGATACCTTGGCGAGGCAGTGGTACCTACATCTCATAATTTAGTAGAACGCGTCGAAAAAGGGGTTAAGCGTGCACTCAAAGAGACCGATGGAAATATCTTGGTGTTCCTACCCGGTAAGGGTGAGATTAACGTATGCGATGACGCACTGCGCAAGATACGGCATATCGACCTTATCCCGTTACACGGCGATCTACCACCCGATGCACAGGACAGAGCATTTGATAACATGCAATCCCAACGTCGTCGTGTTATCCTTGCGACCAACGTCGCTGAGACATCAATCACGCTCCCCGGTATCACCGCGGTTGTCGATACCGGTTTAGTCCGCCAACGTATCCATCAAAACCGACGTATCGTCCTCGCGCTATGTCCTATCTCGCAAGCCTCAGCCGAACAACGCCGCGGACGCGCCGGCCGTCTCGAACCGGGAACCTGCTACAGACTCTGGGAGGAACACGGTCAACTTGAACAAGAAACCTCGCCAGAGATTCGGCGGGAGGACTTGACGCAATTCGTGCTCACTGTCGCTTCAACGGGTTACCGTCCCCAAGATCTGACGTTTCTCGATGCACCGCCCGACTTCGCCGTGGAACGCGCACAAACTGCCCTGAAAAGCTGGGGTGTTCTCTCAGACGCTGGCACACTCACAACGGAGGGAGCAAAGATTTGCGCGCTACCTATCAATCCGCTTCACGCTCGATTATTGGTAAAAGCACCATCTTCTCTGCGACGTGATCTGATTGATCTGATTGCGACGCTGGAACGTCCGGCACCGTTATGGCAGCGCATCGACCGTGTGCTACCCGAACAGCAGGACACGGTTCGCGAAGCCCGTCAAAAAGAACTTTTCCGCGATAGTTGTGATGCCACGACAGCAATCCGAACGCTACGATGTGGCGACGAAAAACGGCACCACTTGCATAAAACCGCCCTTGCCGAATGCCGCAGAATCGCGACGCAGCTCAGAGATTTCTTCAAATTACCGCCTGTGATGAAAGATAAAGCACCCGCACAACCCAACCGTAATGCTTTGATCGCGTATCTCTTGTGTGAATGGGACACTTATGCTTACGTACGACGGCGGAAAGGTAAGGGATGGGGAAATGGACACGAAGAGGTCTTACTCGACTCCGACTCGCTGCTGCCTGAAGAGCGGAACGCTGCTCTGATTCTGGAGACCGTCGGTATCGCAAAAGGCACGCGCGTGCAACTGATGGGACGCACGGCTATGCCCTGCACTTTTGAAAACTTAACCAATGCGGGGATCGGAACGACGCAACTCACTGCGCCGAGACTGGAAGGCGAAGATATTGTCGCAGAGGTGGTAACTGAATACGCAGGACGCGAGATCGGACGCAGCCGCGAACCGTTGCGTGGCACGCTGCTGAGAGACGCGTTGGCATCCCTCATCCTCTCTGGTTCCCTATTTTTGGAAGTCGGTGAGCAACTCACCCGTGCGATTGACGCTTGGAAACTTCATTGTGCCCTCAACCCCGACATAGATACCTCGGAAACCACCGATTTGACCCCGCACACATGGTTAGTTTCACGGCTCGCTGTTCTCGGCGTAGAGGTCGCCGAAGACTGGCAACTTCTCTCGCCAGAGGATATGGTCTTTACTGAGATAGACGCTGACACTATCACTGAAATTGAGGCGCAATATCCGAAAGAATTTTCTGTTAACGGTGCTAAATTCGACGTGGAATATGATCCCGCCCAAAAATTGGTCACGCTGCGGTGGCAGCGCGGCATCCGCAAACCAGCATTGAGTACAGTGCTGCTACCGCGCTGGAATAATTGGAAGGTGCAACTTGATCTCCGTGGACAGGTTCGGACGGTGCGCCCCTAATTCGTCTTGATTTTACCCCACACAGTCGTTAGCAACGCTTCCGAAGGCGAAACATCTAAGGCTGTCGGGTCAAACCAATCAGCCTCAAAATTATCGCCTTTATCTGTAAGTTGCACCGGTTTACTGTCGGTCATATCAGTCTTGAAAAGTTGATAAAACACCTCATCTGGTCGCATGACTGCATCCGTATAAATAAGTTCATCGCCATGTGGAGACCATGCCGGTTCTATGGCAACCGTCGTTTCATCTTTAGCAATTCGATGAAGTCCGATGCCATCGCGATTCACAACAAATAGGCTCGCCTTCGACCATTCAAGGAAACCTTGATTGAACGCCCCATCAATTTGCGAAAAGGCGATTTCGTTACCACGCGGAGACCATGCCGGGTACACTATCCACGGTATTTTATTTGAGAGAAGCATCTTTTTCGTACGGTTCCTGAGGTTAAAAACACCAAGCGGTGAACGATTAACACTGATAGCAGAAAAGGCTATCTCGCGACCATTGGGCGACCAACTCGGCATAAATCCAGCAGCCACTCTCTCAACAAATTTGCCCCTTATCGTCGCCGTGTAAATAGTCGCATCGCTCCCCTCTCCCTCTACATAAGTAATCTTTCTACCATCAGGCGACCAACTCGGATTGGATCTATAGTCCCTGCTTCCGAACACCCTTCGGACACGGCGACCATCTGAATCCATAATATACAAATCAGGGGGGCCATCTCGATCAGAGACGAACAGAATCTGCTCTCCATCGGGTGACCATACCGGATCAGAGTCGTCTGCATTGTCCCGACTTAAGTTAACCTGATCGCTTCCATCGGGATTCATGATGTAGATTTCGGAATTACCATCCCGGGTTGACGTAAACACTATCTTTCCGCTCGTCGGTGCTTCCGAGCGGACAGCAGAAATACTACCAAACAAAAGGAGCGTACCCATGATGCAACCCAATACAGTCAACTTGGTGTGACTTTGATCGTTTGAACGAAGAAGAATAGATGTGTGTTTCATTAGTGAGGCCTCCATTAGCATTAGTTTTGCTTTTTTATTTTTCCCCATACTGTTGTGAACAACTGCGATTGTGGCGCAACAGATAAAACTGCTGGATCAAACCAATCTGGATCGAAATTTGCCCCATTGTTTGTAAGCCGTTCAGGTTCGTGACTGCCCAGAGCGATTTTGTAGATTTGAGCGAGGTTAAGTTTTATATGCGCAAGCTGCAGCGGAATATAATCTTCATAAAGCAGCTCGTCTCCGTGTGGAGACCAGACAGGCCTGCGTCCCGGCGAAAAAATCTTCTGTCTCCCGTCTCCATCCTGATTTATAGTGTAGAGGGTACTGGTATCTGTTGCCTCGTTCCACCAAGAAAAGGCGATTTTGCTGCCATCCGGCGACCATGACGGGTTATAAATCCACTGACCTGCCTGTGGAAACAGCGTTTTTTCCGAGAGCGTTTCAACGTTAATAAGCACTAATTGATAACCGTCTGGTTCCTTTCGGACGAAGGCGAGCTCCGATCCGTCGGGCGACCATGCTGGCGATCCACCCCTTTCGCCAACCTTTGCGATTTGCTCCTCCATTTCACCATCTATCGTTGCGATGTAGATTGTCTGCCGCTTCACATAGGCAATCCTTTTACCGTCGGGCGACCAACTTGGATGTTTTCTCGGTGCTGACACTCTAAATACTTTCCGCACATCGGCTCCGTTTGGATCCATTAGGTAGAGATCCAAAATTCCAGTCCGGTCAGAGGCAAAAAGAATGTGTGCTCCCGTAGGCGACCAGACAGGCTCTCTGTCCGTTGAAGGATGCTTGGTTAAATTTCTCTGTTGGCTGCCATCGGGGGCCATTGTGTAAATATCTGCGTTGCCATCGCGTAATGAAAAAAATACGATTCTGGCAGTTGTCGGAGCTCTCGCGAACACTATATCACCGCTGGCGAGCACTAATATCAGACTCAGTGCAGAGAAAAACGGGAAAGGGATATTTTTCATAACAATTCATTTGCCTCCTTTGCGATTATCACCATTTTTCAGTCCTGCGCCGGTAATCTACCTTATATATAATACCCGGATTGTTCACATAGACATAGACATGGTAGTAATCGTCGTGCCCGGTATCCGTTTCTCCCAGTGTTGCCAATATTTCGGCAACAATCTCAGCTTGGGACTCAATGTCATAAACAAAAGTATGCCTATAGTTACCTTGACCTATAGGCGTTGACTGTTTCGGATCGGGGTTTTTCTGCAGAAATTCTTCAAAGGACTGATTCAACCAAGGGCTATATAAAGCTTCAACATCTCGATCATGTTCGATAGTGTGTGTCGCACATCCGATGACTGAAAGTGTAAACATACAGAAGATAAACAGTGTCATATATGCATATCTGCAATTCATGGGTTCCTCCTTGTAAGCGAGGTCGGAAACCTCTTGAGTCGTTGTGTAAACACAAATGAAAGCGGTTATTTCAGAAGCGTCATCTTCTTCAGTATTAAACGTCAATCATGTTTCCTGCGTTTACATCACCACTTTTGAGAAATACCGAAAAACCCTTTATGACCTATTTACGCAAGTTCTAATTAGTTTTGGTCTTGATTTTACTCCACGTCGTCAGGTGTGAGTCCAGTCGCGGCACAACAGATAGAACCGCTGGATCAAACCAATCCGAACTATAGTTGCTTCCAGCCTGTGTGATCTGTTCCGAAACACGACTCCCTAAAGAGATTTTAAAGAGGTGGCGTTCCTTTCCAGAAAGTTGGCTGTAGATTAAGGCATCGCTTTGGGGGGACCATGCCGGGTCAGAAACTTGGGATCCGTCAACAACGATCGCCTCTATCTCAGTGCCATCGCTATTAACAGTATCAATGGTCTGTGCAGGCATATTATCCTTAGCATTAAACAGCACCTTAAGAATAAACAATAAGAAATTGATGCGATTAAAAGCGATTTTGGTTCCATCCGGGGACCATACAGGTTCGTGAAGTAGTGCCTGTTCCATCGGGACAAGGACTCTTTCCAAACGGGTTTTTAAGTCGATGACACGAATATCAAGACTCCCTGCAAGCGAAACAAAAGCAATTTCGGTGCCATCGGGTGACCATGTCGGATGCCACCCTTTAACCAGAAGTTTTTCATTCGCCCCGTCAATTGAAGCAATATAGATCGCTTCCTCGTCTCCACGAAAATACGCGATTTGCCTACCATCAGGGGACCATGTTGGATTTGATCGATTTGCCCATTTCTTGAAAATCCGCCTTACATTCGTTCCATCCGCGTTCATGCGGTAAATGTCACTGTCGCCATCTCGGTCCGACGTAAAAAGAATATGCCTTCCTGAAGGCGACCAAGTCGGTTCTGAGTCCTTCGCATTATGACGGGTCAAATTGACGCGCTCAGTCCCGTCAGGATTCATGACGTAGATATCACTACCACCTTTCGCTTTCACATTCAGGCTTGATGAAAACACTATTTTCGCAGTCGTCGGTGCTTCTGCCAACGCCTGACCCATAGCAAGCATCACTATTGAAATCACACAACAGAGAATAAAGATACGAATACTTTTCATCAAAGGTTTCTCCCATCAGATCCCACACACCTACACACAAACTACTCAATCCGTTGCAACGAACAGCGGATATTCCCACGGCGTAGCCAACCGTCGGGGCTTAATACCATGCCAAGATCTAACTCCAAATCCAGCTGCGACTCTTTCACAGAGACTTTCATGCTTTTTGTCGCTATCTGTGTGGTAAAAACTTCGCCATCACCGGTAAGTACCTGCCTATGTACACCCCTTGTGAAATTGAATATCAAATCCGATATATGTGAGCCAGAGATTGGATAGAACCGAAGCGATCCAGTCTGAGGTTCGTCTCCTCTATAGACACTCCGCGTTGCGTATGTCCCATAAGACTTATCAATCAGGTTTTCGAGGCGATAAAAGTAATTGTCGCCGTTCTTCCAAAACCGTAGTCTGAGTCCTTCAAGTTTAGACGCGGCGAGCGCAGCCTTCGCTTTCAAGATGTCTTCGCTCCCTCCCCGTTCCTCAACAACGAGTTCAAGAAATCGCCACTTACCGAGCATGTCATCCGATAAAAAATCTCGGCTACGTTTGCGAAATTCTTTTCGTCGGGCATCCTCATACACTTCACGACGGGTGTCGCGTTCGTTCTGGATCTGCTGGTACTCTACAGAAGTGCAACCCGTGAATGCCAAAATCAGAATGCTGAACGATATTAAAGTTTTCACCTTTAGTCGATCCGTTTGAAAGTGCATCTCAACCCTCCAGTTCGCATCCAACCCGTTGGGGTTAATTCCATATCCCCATAGAGGACTAAAAAGAGTGTATCATCCGTCACCGTAATCCCTGCCATTGAAGCGATTGCGTAAGAAGCCTGTCTCGCAGCAGCTTTCCGCGCCCCTTGTATTCCCATTTTTCTGCTCTGTATCATCCTGGCTCGTTTCTGTTTTTCCTTCGCAGCTATCTGTTTTATAGGTTCAGAACCGAAAAGGAATTCAAGCAACTCCGGTCCCGTCCGCTGATTAAAACGGATAAATGTCATCGGATCGTCTCCGTATCGCTTCGTGGTAACATAACACTGCCCGGTGACGTTCGTGCCGCGATTGCTACCGCTGTAATAGTAAGAACTGCGATCCTCTGAAAATTCAAGTATAAGATTTTTGCGAGTAGATGCAACAAGTGCCGCTTTCGCACCCAATATTCGTTGATTCGATTTCCGATCCGTAACCTCAATAGATGGCAGGCGCGTCGCACCTTCAGCCGAACTTTGTCCCTTTTCTTCCATTTCTTTCGGCACTATCGCTTCTTGTGCAGGAACGTTCGGTGTTGCTGTCTGTCCATCGGAACTACTCTTAGGAACTCCGACGACTGCAGCATTTGGCAAATCCGCAGCCTTCAGCGGCATTGACTTCGTCCGATTTGCGTAAACATTCCCCTCTTCAACCTCTAACTCGACATACTGCCACTTACCGACGAGAAGCTCCTTTACAGCCTCTTTAACCCTTTCCGGGTTGTGTCGCTCGCGTGCAGCGTCACGCATCGCCAGCAAACGCCGTCGCTCTTCCTGCGCCTCTTGCGGCGTAAAGATCGCACAACCTGTGAAGACTATTGCCATAACGCCCAATACTATTAACATTTTCATTTCTGATTTTCTCCTCTATTTTAAAGCAAATGCTAACCTTGCAACAAAATCCCTGTTTATTCGATGCGTTTAAAGGTGCATCGCAAACCACCGGTTCGGATCCAACCTTTGGGGGTTAACTCCATATCTCCATGTAGAATCAGACAAAGCCGGTCGTCCGTCACCTCAATCCCGATTGCTGAAATTGGTCTGTAAGAAACCGATTTTGGGGAGGCTTTCTCGCCACGTTTTCCGCTGGTATTTACAAAATTTTTTCCTTCAACCCGCTGTATATTTTCGACATAGGTCTGCTTCCTTCTGGCGGACGCACGTCTTGCAGGATCGGAACTAAATAGAAACTCAAGCATTTTCGGTCCCGTACGCCGTCTGAACTGGACAAACGGCACGGGTATATCCCCAAATCGCGAAGTGATGACACTAATTTGCCCTGTGACATTCCTGCTGCGGTTGCTGCCACGATAATAGTAGGAAGTGCGCTCCTCAAAAAACTCAAGCGTTAGATTTTTACGGTTGGCGGTGAGTAAAGCAGCTTTCGCCGCGGCTATTTTTTCGTTGTCTTTGGTCTCGTGGACTGTGATCGGCGGTAATTGCACCTCATCGCTTTCAGACATCCGCTCATCCGTGTTAGACTGGGGTGATTCAAGCACCGTTGGCGTTTGTGTACTCGTATCAGAAGGCAAGACTGTTTGGTCCCTTTCTGATGTTGAGTTTGTCACTTGTGCGTTGATAGTTCCTTTTTCTACTTCTATACCCATAAATTGCCATTTGCCGATCAACTGTGCCTTTATTTCATTTTTGATTTTTTCTGGCTCGTATTTCATACGCGTATCTTCGTAATTCTCGATTAAACTCTTACCTTCCTGCTGTAATTCTTGGTCCAGTAAGTTGGTACAACCCATAAATACTAACACGAAGATAGTGAGCAGTGTTAACAGTTTCATGTTTCCCCTCCTTAATATGAGTCTGTTCAATTGCAAGTGACCTGACAGCAGGTTCACGGTTAAATGAAGTCTAAAGAATTCTTCAGGTAATTTAAGATTCAAACCCGTCCTACAAGAAAAAGCCTCTACAGTCTTATTTAATCCGTTTGAATGAATACCTGATGCCGTCGCTCTGTACCCATCCATCAGGTGTCGGAGACGGCGATACACCCGCGCCTAATGTCAAGTGAAGTTGATTCCCCTGCACAGAAATTAAAACATCGGACGTTCCAGGCAGACCACCGAATACCCCAGGACGATTGAATAAAAACTCCTCAGGCGTAATGCCTGAACTCTGATTCATGCCAAGCTCCGGGTATAGAACCTCAGCGATCCGTTCAACGTAGATCGAGAATTTACCGGTAACCCGAATACTACCGTTGTTCCCCTCGTAAAAACGCATGCCGTTCTGTTCAAAAAAGCGGATCGTTAGGTTCTTACGACTCAATTCATCAAGTGCAATAGAAACACTCTCAATTTCATTACTCAAATCGCTTTCTAAGACCTCTATACCAAGAAACTGCCATGTACCAAGCACTTCGTCCGCAACCCTGTTCTTGACGCTCCCTCTATCATTCTTTATCCGGGCTTCCTCATACGCCGCACGGAGTTGTTCCCCCTCGTTCTGCCTCTGCTGGTATTCCACCGAGGTACAGCCTATGAAAACCAGTATAATCAAACCAAAAGCACTTAATGTTTTCATTCTTTAACCCTCTCAAAATAACAACGCACGCCACCGCTCTGTACCCAACCAGCCGGACCTGATTGCATCTTGCCGTGCATTGTGAGATATAGTCTGTCAGGCGTAACCGAAATACTCACATCCCGCGCTGCATCCAATCCGGGCGCGCTCGACAATCCAAGTGCCCTTCCATCCTCAGTTGCTGCGAAAAGTAATTTTTCCAACTCTGGACCGGTGCGCCTGACGAATCGGATGAACGGGAACGGTTCATCACCGTACCGAATCGTAATCACAGTCCATTGACCGAAGACCTCTGTGCCTCCTTTTTTCCCTCGGTAATGGTAGATACCTTTTTCCTCAAAGAATTCAAGTGTGAGATTTCTCAGTTCAAGGGCGTAAAGCGCGGCTTTGGCTTCCGCAACCTCTTGGGTAACACCGCTCTCCGCCATTTCAAGGCTCAAAAATTTCCACTTGCCGAGGAGTGTATCGGTTATACGATCTTTTACCTTCAACTCACTGTTTTCTTCGCGGAGGTCCTCATAATTTTTGAGCAGTTGATCGCGTTCCGCACGCATCTTTTGGGACTCAACAGTTGTGCAGCCAGCGAGCACCAGAGTACAGATACCAAAGATAATCCAGGTTTTCATAGAGATTTCTCCTTGTTGGATGCCTCTGCAGGGTGTCCACTCCCTGCCATAGCAGTATTATACCAAACGAGTGTTTAAATGGCAAATCCTTGACTTCAAAATTCAAGCGTCAATCCGAAGTAGGGGATCCGAGGGAATTGGGGTGCATCGAAGACATCACGTTCAATCTCAACCGCCTCGCCTTGGACCTCAAGCGTTGCTTCTTCAAAAATGAATTTTATCTTGTTTTTCCGGTTGTATACATTCAGAACTTCAATGAACCCACCTATTTTCATGCCTTTGACATTCCATTTATAACTTATCCGGATATCTAATTTGTGATAAGGCTCAAGTTCGGTACTTAATTGTTCGTCTGCGCTCGCCAAAAGCGGGTTCAAGCCACGTGTGACTGGATCTTGAACCAGGGCGACAGCACTGATAGGCACCTCCGAGGTGCCACTTAAATATTGCCACTTCCCACCGATCTCGAAATTGGGGTTAAAGGTGTAGTTGGCGACGAGGCTAAGGATGTGTGTGTTATCAAAAAGATACAGGCGATAGGCGACATCTGGGGTTTCTTGCCGCTCGGCGTGCGTATACGCATAAGAAATCCAACCGAAGAACTTATCCGGAATCCGATGGCGTAGAAACGCTTCCGCGCCCCCGACGTACGCCGCCCCCTGATTGAGATAGTTCGAGACCTCATCAGGCGTTACCAACTGCTGTGCATCTTTGTAATAAATGGCAAACTTGAGCTCCGTTCGCGATGAGAGGGGATGTTCAAGTTCCATAATATAGTGTCTTGTTAGGCTTGATTCTAACGCACGGTTACCATCTTCCGCTAACAACTGAGACGGTTGCGGGCTCTGCTCATAATGCCCATACGCGAAACGGAGGTTGGAACCGCTCGGCAGCTTGAAACTCATACTCCCGCGTGGCTGAACAGAGACCTGCTCCGTCACATTCAAATAATCTAACCGAATACCGAGTGCTACGGATAGAAAGGCGAGTGGATCATAGCGGCCTTGTAGATAACCCTCGGCACGATAAAAATCGTGTCCAAATTCGTCATGTATCTCCTCAACAGTGCGCTCCGTAATCTCATGCGTTCCGTCACTCCGCCTGGCTACTGTGACTGAACCTTCGTTTTCTTGCGCATATTCAAGGACTTCCGGAAGCTCCGCCAGATCTTCCACCTCACTTGTTTCATATTCTGGAAACCTGCCATCCTCAAAACTATTTGCAGGACTAAATGAAAAGAGGAAACCGGGCTCAAGTTGAAAGGTAGGCGTGAGTTTATAGGATATATCCTCCCGCAATGTGTAGACCGGCACTTTTACATTTACATCGTAGTGGGCGTAGTCTACTTCCTCTAACACCCATTCCCCTTCAGGTGTCAGCGTGTGCGACTCGGAGACGACACCTTTAAAATTTATCGTGAGGAAATTGAAGGAACGGGTGAGCGACAAATGTGAAGTCAGATTTTCAGTGAACTCTGAACGGAGATGAATGCCTTGCCCATTAAAACCGTTTTTGAATAGGGCAGAAGAGGGAGATGCTTCTATCGCGTCAGCACCTTCTGGCTGCGTGTCTTCCACAATTTTAAAATGGTCGGTTGCAGCGAGGGCGTTGACGGTGAGGTGATGCTTTTCACCGAACGGGCGGGCAAATTTGAGTTGATAATCCGAAAAATAAGGGAATTGTTGCTCTGATCCTGTCTGGCTTTCAATAATCGGGCCTACGATGAAATCAAAGTAGCTTCGCCGTCCAGAGACAGAAATATAGCCATTATCTCCGATCCTACCTTCAAGCAACCCCTCAGAATAGAGAATGTTCAAGTTAAATTTCCCATCAATCCGTTCGTCAATGCTGTCGCGGGCGTGGATGTCAAGTACGGCTTGCGAATCTAATCCGAAT
>VXXH01000712.1 GCA_009835515.1 Candidatus Poribacteria bacterium | reverse complement strand
CAGTTGATCTGCTGTGATTTGTAGAAACAGCATGCTAATCTGTGTTCTGCTGCTGCTTCCGTGATAGATTCTATGAATTTTAAGGCTTGCACACCTTTTTCTGGTCCAGAACGGAGTTCTATTTGTGGGCAATAGCCAGCATCAGTAATCACAATGCCTGGATCCCATCCATCCTCTGTCGTTTCCCAATTGACATCAAAGTTCAGTATGCCTTCAGGAACGCGTATCTGAAAAAAGACGATACGCTCTGTTACTCGATCAATAACGAGATGCCCCGCCAACTGTGAGGGTGTGAACCAACCGTCTTGTATGGCAAATTCTGCATGGATACGAAACATAATATCGGCGAGTTGATCGTTGTACGCCCGCAGGCATGCCCATTTTCCACAGGAATCACCCCCATCGTTCCGCATGTCCAAAGATGGATTGGGGAGAAGTTGCTGGAGCAACGCGAGGACACCCTTTTCTTCTACTTCCCAACACTCACCAACAGAGACAGACCTACAAGGCAGAAAGGAATAGAAAACAGAAGCGGCATACTGTTTTTCCGGTTCGGCAACTTGCAGATTCGCTAAAGCATCCCATCTCTTATGGAAGTTGCTTGAAGTATACGCAATCGGTGCAATGAAACCTTTGATGGATACTTCTGCATCACCGTCAAGATTGAGCGTGATTTTGTTTGGTGGTGTTCCCATTTTAATTTTCCTCTACAGAAACTTTCGCATGAAAAGCGTTGATATACGGTACATCTTCATCCCAATAGCGTGTAACGACTAACTTAAAAAATTGTCCACGATCGAAACGATACTTTATTTCTCTTTTCTCACCGGATTCACCCCATGTCCAAGCAAGGCTGCCTTCTTCCGATACCTCTTCTTCTACGGGGAGTTCGAAATCACGATCGAATAGATAAAACGCGCCTTCCGCATCTTCCCTACCGATTAAAATATCAATAGTTAATGTGCCTCCGTTTTCAAAAGAGCGGGCATCAATCATGACAATGGTGAGATTTTCATTGTCGACTGTTGGTGTTCGGATAACGTCCGACACCTCTTGCAATGGATGTTCATTGGAGAGAACAATGTTCCCCAATCCAGGCTCTTTTCCTTCTAAGGCATCCCTGAGAAATGCGTGGTAATATTCTTTTGGAGAAATACCATCGATTTCGAGGTCATTAAACTGTTGTTTACCCATCAGTTCAAATTCTGGCGATATAACAAAACTATCCACCGGCGAACCTTTTTTTGACCCAGTCTTCCATCCCCTTATGATGGCTTGTGCCAAAGGATGGGTGGTGTCAAACGGCGTAGATTCTCGCTCACGTTTCTTGGCAATCGGTTCCCGTAAACTACGGACACGTCCCAACTCTGAGTTGGGTACCCATGTGTTAATGAAATGTTCATTCAAGAATTCGACCATTGAATCTTTAGAGAGGACAACTGCCCTCAAACCTTTACCACTCCCTCAGCAGGATTCGTCGAAGAGCGGTCCATCTAATGAGACCGCGTGGACCGGTTTTTGCTGTGCCGGTGCCATTTCCAAAGCCTCCGCCAGCGATACCCAATTAATTCGCTGAAACTTGTAGAAACACGATATCAGCGCGCGTTCGGCTTTTTCTTTTCTGATTGACGCGGTGAATTTGACACCATGAGGTAGTCTGCCTGTACAGAGTTCCACTTGCGGACAATAGCCGATATCGGATCCCATTGTATTCCAATAAACATCAAAGTTCAGCGTCCCTTTAGGCACATGCATCTGAAAAAATACGATTTCTTCTTTGATTCGATCAATGATAAGACGCCCTGCAAACTGGGAAGGTGTGAACCTACCACCTTCTATGGCAAATTCGGCATGAATGCGAAACACAACGTCAGCGACTTTATCGTTGTAAGCACGCAGACATGCCCACAAGCCATACGAATCCCCATTATTGATGTGCAAATCCAATCTCGGATTCGGGTGAAGTTGCCTCAGTAATTCCAGAATACCCTCTTCAATCTGCCAGCACTCACCGACTGAAACCGATCCCGGTGGCAGAAATGCCCGAAAAACAGATGTCGGGTGCTGTTTTTCTGGTTCAACGACCCGAAAGTTCGCCAATGCGTCCCACTCTACGTGATAGTTGCGTTGGGTGTATTCAATCGGCGCAATGAAGGCTTTAAGGGACACTTCTGCATTGCCGTCAAGGTTAAGTGTAATTCGGTTTGATGTCGATTTCATTTGTTTTATTGCTCCTTCACAGAAATTTTGGCGTGAAAGGCGTTGATGCTCCCTTTCTTATTGAACCACGTACCGGTAGCACCCAACTTAAAGACTTTGCCTTCATCAAAACGATGTCGGATTCTTCCGATCTGTCCGGACGGTATATCCCACGCGGAGGTAAGCGCATCATTTGGAAGTCCCTTTGTCGGTAGTTCGCTATCGCCATCAAAGAGATCGAACGACCCACCCGGTTTCGCAGTGCCCATCCGAATATTGATGGTGAGTGTTCCACCGGCTTCAAAGGCGGTAGCATCAATCTCAATGACAGTATAATCTTGATAGCCGTACCTTGGTGTACGTAAGATGTCCAATACCTCTTGCTCGGTCTGCTCAGGGTTAAGCACAACCTTCAAACCGCTTGAAAGCGCGTCTGAGGCCTCATCGTCAAATCCGGGAAATTTACCATCTAAGGATTCCGTGAGGAATGTAAGGTAAGCATCCTCTTCTGGAATACCCCTTTGCAAACAGTCATCAAAGAAATCATTAAGCGGTAGTTTCCCCATCACATCGAATTCAGGCGCAATAACCAAGCAATCCACAGGTGAATGTTCTTTCCACCCTTCCATGATGGCTTTTGCTAACGGGTGTGTTCTGTCAAACGTTTTGGATAGATCCTTACGTCTTCGTGCCATGTAGGCTTGTTTTCTGGGTGTGCGCTCTAATTCGACATTGGAAACCCAGACGTTAATGAAATTTTCATTCAAGAATTCGATAACTCGGTCATCAGAGAGGACACCTGCCCTCAAGCCTTTGCCGCTCCCTCAGCAGGACTCATCAGCCAACGGGCCGTCTATTGAGATGGCGTGAATTAATTTCACCTGTTCTTCTGCCATCTCCACCGCTTGATATGGGGATACCCAGTTAATTTGTTCTGACTTGTAGAAACGTCCTGCTAACACGCGTTCTGCTTCTTCTTGGGTGATAGATGTTAAAAATTCTATGTTCTGCGCAACATCTCGCGCCCCAGCACGGAGTTGCATTTGCGAGCAAAAACCTGCATCCGTAATAGAATAAGATACAGCTTTGTCTTCTTTCCAACCGATATCGAGGTTCACCGTGCCTTCGGGGACGGACATTTCAAAGAAAGCAATCTTTCCCTCAAGTCGGTCAATTATAAGATTTCCGGCAAACTGCGAAGGCGTAAGCCAGCCATCCTCTAACTTAAACGCTGCATGAATCCGAAACGCGATGTCGGCGAATCTATCGTTGTAAGCACGTAGGCATGCCCATAGTCCGATCGAATCTCCCGAATCATCGTCCGTATTCAGATTTAGGGCAGTGTGTAATTGCCTGAGCAACGCCAGCACGCCAGATTCCTGAATCTGCCAGCATTCACCCACTGAAACCGGTTCATCTGGAAGAAATGCCTGAAAAATAGATACGTGATGCTGCTTTTCGGGTTCGGCGACGCGCAAATTCGCCAATGCCACCCACTCTATATGGAAATGGGAGAGTGTATGCTCAATCGGCGCGATGAAGCCTTTAACGGACACTTCTGCGTCCCCGTCAAGACTGAGTGTGATTTTGTTGTTCAAAGTTTTCATTTTTATCCGTCTTCCGTTGTTCTTGGGATAATATCGTGAACGCCGCCTTCACGAATACTTGCCGAAGAGACTAACACAAACCTCGCTTTTTGACGAAATTCCGGTAGCGATATCGCCCCACAATTACATAGAAGCGATCGGATTTTTGCGAGGGTTGTTTTCAAATTATCGTTCATCTTTCCTGCATAAGGGACATAGGCATCGGCACCCTCCTCGAACAATAATTCTGAACCGCCGCCCTCGTGGTAGCGTTGCCAATTGGATGCTCGCTTTGTTCCTTCGCCCCAATATTCTTTCACTGTATTCATACCCAATTTTCTTAGTTTACTTGGACTTTCATCAAATCTTGCGAAATATCTGCCCATCATCACGAAATCGGCACCCATAGCAAGTGCCAAACCGATATGATAATCTTGGAATATCCCACCATCTGAACAAATCGGCACGTAAACACCGGTTTCCTTCAAATACAGGTCCCTTTGCCGAGCGACTTCAATGACGGCAG
>VXXH01000778.1 GCA_009835515.1 Candidatus Poribacteria bacterium | reverse complement strand
GTGCTTTTGAAAACCCGCTTGAGATGCCGCCGCTCAGCGAACTCGTCAACGGCAATTCAAAGGTGCTTATCCTGTTCGACGATAACTGCCAACCCTTTCCACCTACCAAAAAACCGGATATGCGGCAGATTATGATTGAGACGCTTTTGAGGATGCTCTATGAGTACGGCGTGGAGAAAAAGAATATCCAACTGATGTGCGCTGTCGCACTGCACCGCAAGATGAAAGCACATGAACTCGCCTATATGCTCGGCAAAAATATCATGGACGAGTTCTACCCGGATCAACTCCGAAACTTTGATGCGGAAGATGCCAACCAGATTGTTGAGGTAGGACACACGGAACAAGATGAAGTCGTTGAGACAGATAAAGCGGCACTCGAAGCCGATCTGGTCATTTATGTCGATATGATACAGATTCCGCTCAACGGTGGACATAAGTCCGTCGCAGTAGGTCTCGGCACGTATAACTCCATTGCACCGCACCACTCGCCGCACATGACAGCGGAGAGTCCACACGTGATGCAACCCGAAGGTTCGCACATGCACGCCTGTATTGAGCGAATGAGTCGTCTCATTCAGAAAGAGACCCCTATTTTAGTGCTTGAAGCAGCAATGAACGGTGCGATCTACCCGTTCCACCTTCGTTATGTCGGGAAGCCGAATCGGGACTGCAACATCGCCGAGAAGGTCATTAAAACCTTCACACCGGCAACCTTATCGCTTTTACCTGAATCCCTGCGGTACAACATTCTCAAAAGCGTACGAACAGACTATGAACCGATACAGATCAACGCAGGCGACATTGATGCTGTCCATGAGAGAACACTGGCATCAATGAAGGACCAACTGGCAATAGACATCCCGCGTCAGTTCAGCACACTGGTGTTCGGACTCCCCGATATGAGTCCCTACGCCGTGGATGCGCGTATCAACCCCGTTTTGGTAGTGAGCGACATTTTGGGCTACGTCTTCAACTGGTTCTACAACAAACCCATCATCAAAAAGGATGGCGTTGTAATCATCATGAACCCGACGTATGAAATCTTTCACGAAGAGTATCACGTCGCCTATAAGATGTTTTACGATGAAGTGCTTGCTGATACCACAGAACCCTTTGAGATGCAGCAGAAGTTTCAGGAGAAATACGCGAAGGACGAGTTTCTCATCGACTGCTATCGGAACAAATTCGCACATCACGGCTTCCATCCGTTCACGGTTTGGTATTGGGCAACGTATCCGTTGAAATACCTTTCAAAGGTCATCCTTGTGGGTCCGAAGGAGCCGAGAGTCGCGCAGCGATTGGGTGTTGATTGGGCAAAAAATTTAGACGATGCCCTCGCGATGGCACGCGAAATCTCCGGCGATGATGATGTGGTCGCCTTGACAATGCCGCCGTTTTTCTACGCAAACGTCGGGGATTAAATAATTAAAAGAAGACAGAGGGAGTTTATGAAAGAGACAGACATATTGATACCCACAAGCACTATCGGAAGTTACGCACCACCGAGTTGGCTGTGCGTGACACTGGAGGCAATTGGGCGGGGCGAACTCGGCGAAACGGATATTAACGAAACATTTGACGACGCAGTCCGAACCGCTATCGCTGACCAAGAGCGCGCCGGGGTTGACATTGTAACAGAAGGCGAGATGCGTCGCCAAGATTTTGTGCTCGGCTTCTATGAACGACTCACGGGGTTAGAACAACTCCCCGCGCCGAGGACACAAGGCCCCGACGGACACGATCAGCGCGGCAAATGGCTGCCCTCCGTTCCGCTTGCAGCACCCGACGGTCTCGGTATCCTCCCAGAATTTGAATTCGCGAAAAAGGAAACGACGAAAATACTTAAGGTGACATGTCCGGGGCCGTTCACGCTCTCAGGACGTATTCAGACGGGTGGCATCTACAAAGAACGTCTTGAAGTCGCCTATGCCTGTGCAGAGATTATCAACACGGAACTCCGGCAGCTTGTTGAAGCAGGTGCAGAATTCATTCAGTTGGATGAACCCTCTTACGCTGTCTATCCCGACCGACCACAGGAATTCGTGAAGTTGTTCAACCACACCGTTGAAGGTGTATCGGCAAAAATTGGACTGCACATCTGTTTCGGTAACTACCGCGGTAGAGCCGTCGGTAAACGTTCTTACCGTCCGCTTTTCCCACATATCCTTGAGGCAGCTTTTGACCAACTCGCACTGGAATTTGCCAACCGGGAGATGGCGGAAATCGGATTGTGGAGCGAGTTCCCAAATGACAAAGAACTCGCTGCAGGACTCATTGATGTCAAAAACTACTACGTAGAAACACCGGAAGATGTCGCGGCACTACTCCGAGAAGCACTCAAACATGTCCGTCCTGAAAAACTTGGTATCACACCAGATTGTGGTTTCAGTCAAACGGCGCGATGGGCGGCTGCCGCTAAACTAAAAACAATGGTAGCGGGGACTGAAATTGTCCGCCGTGAACTCACAGGTTTTTAAACTATGGCCACCTGGACTGCCTTCCACTCCGTTTCAGGCAGGTTTCTGTTTAATTCGCATCCGCTTTAGGGACCTGTGCGTTTCTTATCTCTCACAGGATAATACAACGTAATAGAGGTAATACATAATCGTGAACACAAATAAAAAAATACCCACACCCGAAGAAATTGAAAAGGAATTTCAAGAATTTTGGCAAAAGAAGTACGGTGGCACCGTCCGGTTGATAAACGCGACTGCTAACGAACCGACACCTGAAGGAGAAGCAGAGGCACCGGAACCGCAAAAGACCTTCGATCTGAAGTTTGATCTCAAACCGAAGGAGATTAAGCAGTATCTCGATCGGTACGTGATTAAGCAGGACGAGGCGAAGAAGGCACTCGCTATCGCCGTCTGCGACCACTATAACCACGTCCGGGAATGCCATGAAAACCCCGATGCCGCCGATACCGACTACTCAAAACAGAACATCGTCATGCTCGGTCCGACGGGTGTCGGCAAGACGTATCTGATCCGACACATCGCCAAACTCATCGGTGTACCGTTTGTGAAAGCGGATGCCACCCGATTTAGCGAAACAGGCTACGTCGGTGCCAATGTAGACGACTTAATCCGTGAATTGGTAACACAAGCCGACGACAATCTCGAATTGGCACAATACGGCATTATTTATCTCGACGAAGCAGACAAAATCTCGACACCACCGAACATCATCGGGCGCGATGTGAGCGGGCGCGGTGTGCAAATCGGTCTCCTCAAATTGATGGAGGAAACCGAAGTCGATCTGCGTGCGGGAAACGATGTTGCTTCACAGATGCGCGCCGCGATGGAATTCCAAAAAAGCGGCAAAGTTGAAAAAGAGGTTATCAACACGCGGCACATCCTGTTTATTATCAGCGGTGCATTTACTGGTATGGAGAAGATTATCAAGAAACGTATGCATCAAAGCAGGATCGGATTCAACGCTGAAATCACCAGTCAAGCCGATGATGCGTCACAGTATTTTGAGGATGTCACACCGAAGGATTTCATCGACTTCGGTTTTGAACCTGAGTTCATCGGACGACTCCCTGTGCATGTCGTTTGCGGTGAACTTGCAGTAGACGACCTTTTCTATATTTTAAAGCATTCCGAAGGCTCAATTATTCGGCAATATGAAAACGCTTTCCGGGCGTATGGGATCACAGTCCTATTTTCAGACAGCGGTTTACGTCGCATTGCCGAGAAAGCGATCGAGCAAAAAACAGGTGCACGCGCGTTAATGACAGTTTGCGAAAAAGTTTTACGGGACTATAAATTTAATCTACCTTCCACCAGCGTTAGCGAATTCGTGGTTACGGACGCGGTTGTAGATGACCCAGATATTGAACTAAAACGGATAACCGAAGATGCTGATTACAACCGAAACGCCGTGATGCAGGAACAGGTCCGCCGGTACGAGGCACAATTTTACGCCGAACATCAACTACAGATTCAATTTGATAACGAAGCAACGCATCTTATCTGTGAACGTGCGATTGCTGATGAAACGGAGATACAGTTGATTTGTGACCAACTCCTTGAAAGTTATCAGCACGGTTTGAACCTCATCAAGCAGAACACCGGACAGTCCAAGTTCGCCTTTCCAAAGGAAGTTGTGGAGAATCCGGATCAGGTGCTTGAAGAGTGGATTCGTGCATCATATACCACAAAGGGTTGAATAGTTGTCAGTTTGCCTCGCAGTGAGAGTCACAAGAGATTTTTGTTAAACGGAAACCTTTTTACTGACGCACCTTACCGCCATGCCGACCGCTGGCTGACATCTCTTAAAACGGATTACTAAAATTATGAACACAGAAC
>VXXH01000737.1 GCA_009835515.1 Candidatus Poribacteria bacterium | reverse complement strand
TCGCCAAGTATTACGCATGCACCTTTTAGCCATATTTGGATTATCCATAATATGTGGATGTGCGGCATTGGGACCGAAAAAAATTCAACGTCCCCAAGTTCCACCCGATTTTCCGTTTCCTGTCGTTTGGCTGCAACCGAAAGAAAAATCCGTGCGTATTAATGAGTTGACCCAGCGAGAATTGTGGGGGCTCGTTATGGTTAAGAAATGGAATGAAGGGGACCGGGACTTTGTTGGCACCAGCATGGATATGGATACTGGGAAAGTCTATTTGTACTATCCAAATGTTGTTTATGTCAAATGGGAGGATACCCAACTCCGTGATGGCACACTCACTAAATATGCCTCTGAGGTTTCAGGACCAGGTGGTGATAGCACAATTACAGACCAAGTCAGTAACGGAATACTTCCCCCGGGCGTACTAATATTAGATATGGACTCTTCGGGCATAGATCCCTATGAGTACCTATCAGACTGAACTATTGAACCAAACAATAATTTCTGAAAGGAGAAGTTAAAAATGAAAGGCGTTACTTCCTTCTTCCTTTTTTATCTCCTGTGTTTTCTGAGTTTGCTGACTTTCTTCGGTTGTGACAGCGACACCGAAGAAAATACGGAAAAAACATCCGGGTTGATAGCAGAACGCCCTGAACCTGAAAAGACTGACAATATCTATATTCCGGACAAGTGGTATAAGACGAGAGACCCCCTCTTACGCAATGACTATTTTCTCGCTGGCCTTATTAAACAATTTGGAGATATTCCAGAAGTTCACACCATCGCAGAATATCAGCGGAAAAGGATACAAGGGTTGCATGTCACTGCTGAGGAGCATAACGCCTACCTCGATGCACAGAAGCGTCTCTGGCCGAATCGGGAAACGCCTCAAAAACTTGGCGTTTTAGAGGAAACCAGTGAGCCAGAAGTCTTTGCCAAACTTTTTCATGAACAACTCATTGAACAGTTTGGAGATGTTCCGGGGACTGACATCATCGTGAAAGTTGAGAAGAAGGTGAAGGCGGGTGAAAGTATACCGCTGGATGAATTTGTCAATTATGCACACGCACTGTTCCGTCTCTTTCCCAGCGAACAAACACTACGTCAGTTCCAAGAAGCTTTAGCGGAGCAAGAGAAAGTAAATGACTTGGATCATGAATAGTTGAGGGGCGATCTATAAGAAAAGGGACGACATGAAGTCGTCCCTTCCTGCGTTACTCTATCGTGGCAAAACCGATAGTTATTGTCTGGCACGTTTCCGAAGCGCGTCTACAAATACGTAACTTAATTCGCTAATTCAAAAATAATCGGTATTTCAAGTCGCAGACTATTCCCCTCTTGTTCTTCAGGAAAAGGTGGGTAAGGCGCAGCGTTTTGGACTGCGGCGATTGCTGCGTTATCAAGTGCTTTCGCGCCAGAAGAATCCGTGACGACTGGATTCCGAATCGTGCCGTCTTTGAAAAGCGTGAACCGAACTGTCGTTGTCGTGCCATCGTCGAGATTCCGCACGCGTGGCGGGAAACGTTGGACCTCTTTGATCCGGTTCCGTACCGCTTTTAAGAAATCGTTAAACGACTGTTTTGCCTCACCTAAGTTGACTGAGGCGAGTTCTAAGTTACCCGGATCGTTGAATTCCGTTTGGGCAAGATTTGTTCCCATATCCATTCTTGACACTAAGCTGGTGCTTTCAAACTTCGGCACCGCAAACTTCGGCAGCGTTGTCACAATATTTGCCTGTTGTCGCGTCCCTCTGAACAGATTTTTGCCGATGCCAGCGACACTCAGTGCCATCACGGGACGTGTAGGCATATCACTCGTCGGCAGCGTGAAGCGCGCATTGCCCATCGGGATTTTAGCACTCGTGGTAACAGTCTGTCCCTTCGGGGCTTGAATCTTAGAAAATTTCGGTTTTGTCGGTTTTCGTGTGGTACGAGGCGGTGTACGACGTTTCGGCTGTGGTTTTGATGCCTCCAAGACAACGCTATCTACTTGGTCGTTGTGCAGCTCTAACACTGTTTTCCGAATAAAGTAAATACCGCCAACGATAATCCCAATTAGGTGCAATCCGATTGCGAAACCCCAGGCGATCCGGATCGCTTTCCTTTTCCGTCTTTGGGCGGCTTCTCGATTCTGCCGTTGAACATCGGCAATCGTCATCATATTCTTTTTCTCCCATTCCTTTCAGCACGCTATAAGTGTGCCATGTCAGTAATGCTAATTCCCCCAGGCCCGGTAGATGCGGTTTGATGAAGTTTAAGAAAATATTTCGGTAATTGACGGGCAATAAATGGTTTCCCTACTACAAACGGGCGGGTTCGTAGTAGTGCAATTCTGCGGATTTCCCTCCTAACCGCACCGGACTTCGCTATATCGGTAATTAGTCTTTGTAACTCAGTAACTTATATTTCTCGTTTTTAACAACTATCGAACCGAGAATCTTCAATTCCCATTTTTCGCCAGCGGCGTTCTGTAACGTCAAAACGGTTCCACGCAAAAGTCGGAACCCATCGTAAGTTTCGGACGGTCGATCAAAGCGGATACCCACGAATTTCAGGTTATGTCCACCATACCGGGCAATCCACTTTTCCATACCGGTATTACATTTCTTGTTCATATTTGACCAAGCAAAATCGCCCGAAAAATTGCTCGGCGGACGACTTGCAGGAAACGCGGGCCAAATCCAATCTATAAACTCTTCACGTTGAACACGCAAGCCGTCCAACCGTTCGACATCTTTGCGGTTCAGCGCATCTACAACTGCCAGACCGAGTTGGGCTGGCGAGTCGAGACTATTTTGCCAGATCGGTTTCTCACACCCTACCAAACAACTGTAAACAAATAGTGTCGTTAGAAAGATGTAAGATGTTTGAACGGGGCGTTCACTAATTCTGGGCACTCGTTGTCCACCCTATAGTCCAGTTGTTGGACGGGCTTACACCACCGATGAAGTCAACCGGTTCAAAGAAACCATCAGCAGGCGGCGGTGCCGGAAACACCGCATTCGCACTTGCACCCGGTGTGAAGTCTGGATCACTTTTGTTGAACGGATCTGACAAGTTTGGATCAGTTTCTTTGTTCCCGTTTTCGGTGGCAAAAGCGGCTTCATCAAATCCGTCATCGCCCTTTTCGTCACCGAAATTCTCTTTGCCATTTTCAAAGAAAATGCTATTCTTGACAACCAACTTACCACTGTCTGCTTGGGCGTGCGTCGCTTCGTTGTTGATATCAAGTCCGACTTTGTTAAATCCGGTGACGATGAAGTTAGCATACATACCAGCCGCACCTTCACGAATCAGCATACCGTTATCGCTTTCTGGACCAGACGGATCACCAACGAGCGTTACGTTGTAGAGAGTCGCCGCAGAACGCGGTGTCGCTTCGTTATCTTTACTGCTGTTATCAACTTCAAGCCCGTTGTCTGCGTCATCACCATACTGTTGTACAACCCAGAATTGCCCCTTACCTGTCCAGCCGTCTGTCCAGTCAAAAGAATCGTCGCGTGCGCCTGTTACCAAGACATATTTGAGGTTAACAGTACCACCGAACATCTCAATACCATCATCTTGGTTCATGTGTACTTGGACGTGTTCTACAATCGTACCCGATCCAACACCTTGGAAGGAGATGCCGTTCAATTCGTTATCAGGGCTTAATTCGATACCGGCATACTGAATACGAACATAACGGAGTATACCGCTGCTGTCAGTTGGATCGTTTCCACCGAATGCACCTGTATCACCTTCACCGAAAGTTACACCTTGGTTCGTGGGGGCATTCCCGTTGATAATTAAACCGCCCCACTGTCCACGTGCACGGGAACCTTCAAAGGCATCACTTGACATAACGATCGGGTCAGATTCTGTTCCTTCTGCCATAATCTTGGAGCCTTGCGCGATAATGAGCGTGCCGTTAGTTGCCTGCTCGCCGTAAATTTTGACACCCGGCTCAATGGTTAATATTGCGCCATCTTTAACAAACACTGCGCCTCGTAACAGGTACTCGTAGGTTTCAGAAAGGTGCCAGTTTGGACTATCAGATTCGCTCAAAAGTGAACGTAACTGGCGTTCATAAGACAACTGATTCAGATCACCGTTCAGTTCTTGACGCGCATACGCAGTGAGGTTTTCATCTTTGAGGCTAAGTTTGATGTCCTCAATGCGTTCACTGAGTTCATTGTCGTCCCTCGCGGTGAGGTTGCCCTGCAAAACGACCACTTGGTGTCCGTCAATATCAAGAACTGCTTCTTCAAGGGTAAGTGCTTCTTCCATTTCATCGCTGCCACAACCGACAAAAGCCAACGCAATACTGACCGTGAAAATCGTCATTAAC
>VXXH01000096.1 GCA_009835515.1 Candidatus Poribacteria bacterium | reverse complement strand
GAACTTATCATGTTGAAAAGATTTCGTTTCGTTTTGCTTCTATTGCTCATTTTGGGCTTCAATGCGATGTTGTTAGCACAGGAAGGGAAAGATGTCTATTTCCCACACGTGCCAGGAAGTTACTGGGTTTATGAGGATCAGGATGGAAATGAATTAACACGGTCGGCTGTAGAAAAAAAAGAAATTGAAGGTGAGATATATAGCAGCTTCATCTATGAACCCGCCTTGGAAGATTGGATAAATTATAACTATCACAGCCATCCGAATTTCTACAAGGTTGGTGAAGAGAAAGTTACCTTCTTGGTCGGGGATGAGGCACAGAAAGCAGTCAAGGCACGCCTTAACAAAGAGATGGCGGACTTCCGGACGATTTTACGGCTGATGATGGAAGGATTTGATCTCCTCTACGAAATCGAAGCAGAGACGGAAGACTCGTTCGATGTGCTTCCAACGTCTGTCACTTTCAACGAAGCCTGGGAGGCAATACAACTAAAAGCCAAAGTTACGATGCGACCTGATCCGCCGCAAGACCCTGAAGAAATCATACTTGAATTCACTATTGTTGAAACAGGCAAAGTGTTAGGCACCGAAGATGTTGAGACACCCGCTGGTACTTTTGAAAACTGTTTGAAAATTGAATATCAGACAGAGACAAAAGTGGAAGCATCCCCTCCTGACCAGGACCTAACCCCAAATCCGCCGGGCGAATCCGTTACAACGCTGTGGATAGTGCCCAAGGTCGGAATCGTTAAGTTTCACCAAAAAGCTGAGGATATCGTTCTGAAAACCATTCCGCCACCGCGACATCCCCTATTTAAGGCTTCAACCATGGTCAAAACGCTTGAATTAAAGAGATATGAAATCAAATAGACTAATTCCGATGCTGAATAAACGCTTTTCTGGCTCGAAGCCGAAAAACGAGAAATTGGAGGGTCCTATCATGTTGAAAAGATTCCGTGTCGTTTTGCGTCTATTGCTCATTTTGGGCTTCAGTGCAACGCTGCTCGGGAAAGAAAGAACAGTCTCTTATTTCCCACACGCGCTTGGAAGTTATTGGGTTTACGAGGATCAGGACGGAAATAAATTAACACGCCGCGCCGTAGGGGAGAAAATGATTGAAGGTGAGACGTATCATGCCTTCAGTTATGAACCAGCTGTGGAAGAGTGGGCAGATTACGAGCATTACATTCATCCCAATTTTTACCAAATCCGTTCGGACGGGGTAGTGTTCTTTATCGGTGATGAGGTTGAAAAAGCATTTGAGGCAAAACTCCGTAAAGAAATGGAAGCGGATAGCAAGAAACAACAAGGCATCTCGACAACTGGTGATATCAGTGCTGATGTCAGTTATGAGATTGAAGTCGAAGCGAAAGACGATTTCTATTTTCTCCCGACACCTATCGTTTTTGATAAAGCGTGGACAGCAATGCAAATCAGCGGATCCATAACACTCAAACTTGAAATCCAAAGCACTATTCCCAATTTGCAGGTTCCGGGCGGAGATCAGAAACCCATCCCTATTGCTCTGGTCGAAAAAGGGAAGGTAGTAGCCAAAGAGACTGTAAAGACCCCCGCGGGGACGTTTGAGGACTGTTTGAAAATTGAGTATTGGTATGCCGCAATGGAAAAAGAGGACGCGACACAACCGACTTCTTCAGGGACATCTGATATAGAATTAACAAGGCTCTGGTTGGCACCTAACGTCGGAATTGTGAAATTTATCCGTGTGTCCGCTGATTCAAAAGTGGAAAAGAGCCTTGAACTAACACAATACGCAATCAAACCCACTGCTCGGACAGACAAATAACACTGTAGATGAGAAAGTTTGCTTTTGGTTCTCACTAGAGCATATCCTTTATCCTGACATACTACAACTTTATCTATGAACCACCTTCAACTAATTACGAAGTAGCAGCAGTTTCACTATCTTTTTCCGTGCGATAGGGCACTAATAGACCAAACCCCATCGGAGGTTAAAACGCCTGAATGAAACCACAGCTTCTTATAGTTCTACTTGCGTTCATCCCCATGCCACTCTCTGCCTTAGCCCAAACCGGTGATATTCAAGGCACCATCTATCAGCGAAGCACAGGAAAAACCCTCGTAGATGCTGATGTTCATATCCTTGAAACCGACCAATACCAAAAAACCGATGAAAATGGCACCTTCCGCTTCACGGGACTCTCCGAAGGTACATATACCTTAATTGTAATATACCCTGTGGAAGCAGCACCCACAAAAGTGTCGGTGGACATCAGTAGCGGCGATACCACTGAGGTCAAAATACACCTTGATGTAGCTTTTAAACTCGAAACAGTCGTGGTAGAAGGGAAACGCCTTCCCCCAACGGTGAGCCGTAAGGAGATTCGGGGCAGCGAACTCCTTCGTATCCCCGGTTCTGCCAACGATGCCCTCAAAGGATTGACGACGCTCCCGAGCATCGGCATTCCAAACGATTACTTCGGGGCCCTCTACATGCGTGGAAGTGAACCGGGATCTAACCTTTATTATCTGGATCGAACGCCTCTCGGCTATCCTTTCCATTGGGGCGGTTTATTGTCAACCATCAGCTCAGAAACGATTGAGACAATTGACATCTACGCCGGGGGTTACAGTACCAAATTCGGACTGGATTCACAAGCTGTGATTGACATCCACACCCGTGACAGCATTAAGGAGCGATTGAATGGGAAATTTAACTTGAATATCCTCTATTCCGAAGGACTCCTCGAAGCCAGAATCGGTAACAAGGGATATATCTCTGCCTCTGGGCGGCGCAGCTACTTAGACCTCATCGCTGGCCCGATTCTTGAGACACAGACAGGACAAAAGCAGCAGTTTCCCTATTTTTCGGATTATCATCTTAAATTTGCCCACTCGCTTGGGGTAAACCATCATCTCACCCTCAACGTCTTCGCTGCAACCGATCATTTTAAAATCGTTGAAGAGAGCAGTGAATTTACCATTGGAGATGAAACAGGGGTTCAGGCAGTTGTAAGTGGGCTCACTTCTATCCTTTTCAAAAATGGTTTTGATGGACAAGGTATCCATCTCCGTTCGGACTTCACCGAAAGTCTCACCTCACACCTGTCCCTGACTCGTTCTCTCAATTTCCTCACTATCGCGGCTGAAATCCCTTTCGATGAACAAGTTTCTCTGAACCGTGAAGGCGAGTGGGTACTCGATTCTGTCGATTATGGCCACTACGATGTAAAGATTACCGTGCCGGTCTATATGCTCCGTGAGGATGTATCCTATCGGTTAACACCGCAGTTTCAATTTGAACCGGGTTTCCTCTTCTCGTTCAGCCCCGCCAATAGTTTCGAGGATGGCAGATTTCCTGAATACGAAACAAGTGATGAAGATGTAACGAGGGTTACCCCAATTATTGAAGATGGAGAGGTCATCGGAGAGGAGACGCGGATTGGACCGGAAACACGGTTAACAGGCGTGGAAGAGATACACGATGAATTTGGACACGATTTTTACCGTGCTGAAGGGTATCTACAGGGCCGCTATGATCCACTTTCATTTCTGTCGATAGCACTCGGCGTTCGATTGGATTATCTGAATGTGACGGACCAGGTCTCTATTCAGCCACGGGGGAGTGTGAGTTTCAAACTGCCGAGCGGTTCTAATCTCCGTTTAGCGTATGGACATTATGAACAGAGCCCACAACCGTCTCATCTGTTAGCGGAAAACGGTAACCGAGCGTTAGCATCGAGCCTCACACGGCACTATATCATGGAATTAGAACATGAACTCTCATCGCGGACCGAACTCAAACTTGCCACTTATTACAAGGATTCACAGAAACTGGTAACACCGGATGGGGGCTCGAACTATCTCAATCAAGGGGCGGCGTACGTTGGGGGTGCGGAGGTATTCTTACGGCATCGGATCCCAGATAAGTTCTTCGGTTGGATTTCGTATGCGTATACGCACGCTGAACGCCGCGAGAATCCAGACGCTGTCTACCAACCTTACCTCTTCGATAATACCCACATCATCAGTGTGGTCGCCAGTTATAACTTTATACCGAATTCTGAGATCGGTGCGAAGTGGCAGTATCTCAGCGGCACCTCCGAAGTACCTATCAGTTCTATCGTTCTCATCCAAGACCCCGTAACGCGTGGGTTGAACCCGCTTTTGGCGAGTGCCGACGAACAATTAAGCACCAATCTGACACCGTACCATAAATTGGATTTTCGGGTGAGTTACAAACGGAAACTCTGGGGAATGCATGTGGGTGGATTTCTTGATATTCTGAATGTATACAATCGTAAGAATACGATACAGTTCATTTTCGAGGAGACAACCCTTGATGTCCAAGGT
>VXXH01000687.1 GCA_009835515.1 Candidatus Poribacteria bacterium | reverse complement strand
ACTTTATCCAACACGTTCAATATGGAACATCTGTAGTTACACCCTACGATCCTGAAAACATCAAATATGCTAACTGAAACAACTGAAACTCTTGGAAATCAAGATTTAGAAACCACATCTACTGATATAGCACCGCTCTACTCGGTCAAGTTAGAAGGCTTTGAGGGACCCCTTGATTTGCTCCTCCATCTGATCCAGAAAGAGGAGATGGATATCTACGATATTCAGATCGCGCAAATCACTGACCGGTACCTCGAATATGTCAATTTAATGGAGGAACTGGATTTAGATGTGGCATCCGAATTTTTGGTGATGGCAGCGACGCTTCTGCATATTAAATCGCAGAGCATTCTTCCACAACTCACCGCAAACGCGGAACACCCAATTCGTGACCAAGAGCAACTCGTAAAACAACTCTTGGAATACAAACGCTTCAAAGAGGCTTCTAAGGTACTCGACGTTTACGCCGAGCGACAGACATGGGTTTATAGTAGAAGTCCGAAACTGCATGAGGATTTAGACGGCACACGTGAATTCGAGGTTAGAGCCACCTTATTTGATCTGCTTACCGCTTTCAAGGCTATAAATGACCGAGCCGCGGAAGTAGATGCCGAAGAGTTCTACGAAACAGTTGAAGAAGAAACAATCACCGTCGAAGACAAAATCACCTTTATTGAAAGACAGTTGGATATTGCAGATCAACTGCTATTCGACGAACTGTTCCCCTTATCCTCAAGCAAAACGGATCGGATTGTCACATTCCTTGCCATTTTAGAACTCATTCGGATAGGAAAAATCGTTACCGTTCAAACGGATCATTTTGAGAGTATCTATATCGTCAAACAAGAGGACCAGCCGGATCGCGATATCGCGCCGCCGCCACCCGTAGAAGCCACCCGTTCAGGAGAACGAGGCTATTAGGAATTATGCCTATGGATGCTGAAAATGTTATCGCTGTCAATCCGATAGAAGAAATCGATCTGATGTCGGAACAAAAACTTAAGTCAATCTTGGAAGCCATTCTGTTTGCAGCGAGCGAACCGATTTCGATAGAACAGTTTCAAGACGCGCTGCCAGATGTCGGTAAACGTGCCATACGGAAAGCACTCACCGCACTCCAAGACGAGTACCAAGAGATACATCGAAGTTTTCATCTCGTTGAAATAGCAAACGGCTACCAAATGAGCACACGTCCAGAATATTCAGAATGGATACAGAAGTTTTATACCCGACAAGTTCGCGTTACGCTGTCTCCATCCGCCCTTGAGACGCTCGCGATCGTCGCATACAAGCAGCCTATCACACGTGCCGATGTCGCAGCAATTCGTGGCGTAAACAGTGACAGTGTCCTCAACTCGCTTGTAGAGAAAAGACTTGTTCGCATCACCGGCAGAAAAGAGGGGCGCGCCCTGCTTTTTTCAACGACGGACGAGTTCCTGCAACAATTCGGATTAAAGGATGCCTCTGACTTGCCTTCACTTGACGAAATCGACGAACTTCTTACCACACCAAACGGGAGTGAACCCCCCGAAAGCCTACTTCCAGAGATGATGGCGGAGGATGCTGAACGATGAACTACGATGCATGGTTCCAGTGCAGTGAAGGATGCGGTGAAACCTATCCCCTCACTGAAATTATCTATCGGTGCAGAAATTGCGATGGGTTGTTAGAAGTCCAGCACGACATGGACGTACTGAAACAGCGCAGTGCTGCGGACTGGAAAACCCTCTTTGAGCATCGTTACATGCACACGCAATACCCATACGGTAGCGGGGTCTGGGGAAAAAAGGAACTCGTCTGCCCCAACATTGATGATAATAAAATTATTTCTATGTATGAGGGGGGTACCAATCTGTTCTGGGCAGAACGTTTCGGTGAACAACTCGGCTTACACGATCTATGGATCAAGCAGTGTGGTAACAGTCATACCGGTTCCTTTAAAGACCTCGGGATGACCGTCCTTGTTTCAATGGTTAGACAGATTATTGCCGAATCTGGAAACATCCGCGCTGTCATGTGCGCCTCCACCGGTGATACTTCCGCTTCTTTGGCGGCTTATGCATCTGCAGCAGGTATCCCCGCAATTATTCTCTTACCGAAAGCAAAAGTCACACGTGAACAACTCATTCAACCTATCGCGAATGGCGCTTTAACGCTTTCGCTTGAGACAGATTTCGACGGGTGTATGGAGATTGTCCAAAAACTTGCTGACCGGAAAGATTTCTATCTCGCTAACTCGATTAACTCGCTTCGCATTGAGGGACAGAAAACAATTAGCATGGAGATCGTACAGCAGTTTGATTGGGAAGTCCCTGACTGGATTATCATTCCTGGGGGGAACCTCGGTAATGTTTCAGCACTCGGACTCGGCTTTTTAATGATGCACGAACTCGGTATCATTGACAAACTCCCGCGCATCGCTTGTGCCCAAGCCGAACGCGCGAATCCACTCTACCGAAGTTATCAAACAGGGTTCACAGAGTTCAGCGCGATCACGGCACAAGCGACACAAGCGACAGCGATTCAGATCGGGAACCCGGTTTCGGTGCATCGCGCTATACGGACCTTGAAACGATTTGATGGAATCGTTGACCAAGCGACAGAAGTAGAACTATCAGACGCTGCCGCAAGAGCAGACAGAACAGGGTTGTTCAATTGCCCACACACCGGCGTGGCATTGGCAGTCCTCATAAAAATGGTCGAACGCAAACAGATTCAACCCGATGACAGGGTCATTGTCATCTCTACAGCAACTGGTCTCAAATTCCCAGATTTCAAGGTAGCCTATCACAACGTCGCTCCCGGCGAACCTGCCCCTCGCTACCTAAATGCCCCAATTGAATTGGAAGCAGACTATGAAGGTGTCCTGAAACAGATTGGTACACACCTCGACGCATAACCCCCACCTATAGAGATGCAAACTGAATCGTACAGCGATTAAGATTTGCAACAAATCCACAAAATATGGTATAATTTAAGTGTCAACTTATGAACTTCATCAAAATTAATAAGCAATAGGAGTGAATGAATGACAGAACAGTATCAGCCTAAGCCTGAGCATAAATTTACCTTTGGATTGTGGACTGTGGGGAACCCAGGACGTGATCCATTTGGTGATGTTGTCAGGCCCCCCCTGAAACCTACCTACACAGTCGAAAAACTAAGTGAATTGGGCGCGTATGGTGTCAATTTACACGATAATGACCTCGTCCCATTTGATGCTTCAGCCGCTGAACGCGATAATATTGTTAGCGAATTTAAGAAAGCACTTTCAGATCACGGTATGAAAGTCCCGATGGCGACAACAAACCTATTTTTCCATCCGATCTTTAAAGATGGTGCCTTTACTTCTAATGACCCGAAGGTACGCGCATTCGCCATTCAGAAAACATTAAATGCCATCGATCTCGGCGTGGAACTCGGCGCAACGGTTTATGTTTTTTGGGGCGGACGCGAAGGCGCAGAAGTGGATGCCGCCAAGAACGGACCGGATACAGTCAAGTGGAATCGTGAGGCGATGAACTACTTCACGCACTACGTCCAAGACCAAGGATATGACCTCCGCTTCGCGCTTGAGGCAAAACCGAACGAACCGCGCGGCGACATCTATCTACCGACGACTGGACACATGCTTCACTTTATCGAAACACTCGATCACCCAGAAATGGTCGGCGTTAATCCCGAATTCGCCCATGAAACGATGGCAGGATTAAGCTTTATTCACGGTGTCGCACAGGCTTATGAAGCCGGTAAACTCTTCCACATTGACCTTAATGACCAGAAGATGAGTCGGTTCGACCAAGACCTACGTTTCGGTTCCGAAAACATCAAAAGTGCTTTTTTCCTTGTCAAATTCCTTGAGGACGTGAACTGGGATGGCAACCGCCACTTTGACGCTCACGCTTACCGCACTGAAGATGAACAAGGTGTATGGGACTTCGCTGCCGGATGTATGCGAAGCTACCTGATTTTGAAGGACAAAGCACACCGTTTCAACGAAGATGCCGAAATTCAAGGGATTCTTGCGGAAGTACGAGCACGGAACCCTGAACTTGAAGCACTCATGGCAAACTACAGTGCCGAGAGCGTCGGAAGGCTAAGAAAAATAGACTTTGAACCGGATACCCTCGCACAAAAAGGACTCGGATACGAGAAATTGGATCAACTCACGTTTGAAGTTTTGACGGGAGTCAGGTAATCTAAACTTTTACCGAACCGTAAGGAGTCGTTGGCAGTCGGTTGTTGGTAAAGAGGTTTCGCCTTATATTAGTTACTACTAAAGATAGCCTCAAACCCTGTAACTCGTAATGAAATGGAGAGCGGATTTAAGGAACGCATC
>VXXH01000579.1 GCA_009835515.1 Candidatus Poribacteria bacterium | reverse complement strand
ATTCAGTATTATCCGGTGCTTGAGGCATTCTATCCACTTTATAAACATCTCAACCGCGTTTCGGAAGACCACCAAAATCGGGTTCGGGAGGTTTTTGAGACAATTCGAGAGGTTTTCGCACCAGAGAGTGACACCAAGTTTGACGAAATGATGAAAAAGATTCAGTGGCATACAAGCTATAAAAACGTCATTGAGGCACATGAAAAAAATGTTTATGATAACTTTATCCAAGGTGATCAGGAAAAGGCTGCGTGGAGTTATTTAGAACATCAGAGTTGGCTCAACGGCAAGTTAGAAGAGTTCCGGGAAACACCGAGTGAACAATTGAACACGGCAATCAAAGGTTTCATTAAAAGACGATCCAATCGAGAGCAAGTGGTTGAATACGCAAAGGAGAAATACACCCCCATCAAATCTCTGTTCAACTTTCGCGGTTCGGATGTCAGTATTCGTTGTGGTATCCATGATCCGAACTACTTTTTTCAGAATACTGCCAACTATACCGAGTATGACCTTTTCCATGTCCTGTTACACTATGAGTTTACCGTTATTTCAAGAGAAAAGTGTCATGAGTTTACAGGAAATTGGGGAAATTACTGTGATTTTTTTGTGCGGGTTGATGATCGTAAAGAATCACGAGATGAGATACAATTTGACTATAATGCCAGTGATATTGACAGAGAGGACTTTGAACGCCAACACTGCTGGGGGCCCACAGCGTTGAAAGGGTTAAGGTTCAGTCTATCAAAAGGATATGTTCCTAATGGAATGCAAGGTATTTTGGAAGACAAATATATTACCTGCCTTTTGTCAAAAATGGAGAAACGTGGTGCCCTTAATAACATTCTTGAAACGAAGCGACAGGTTGCCCATCCGTTGTTTGTCACTTTTAGTGATGGACAGCAGGAGTATAAATTGATTCTCGGGGCACAAGCTTTTCTAATCCACGCAGAGCTGCAAGGCAAATGGAAAGAAAAAGATCAAACTGCTGCGACATAAAAGGAGAACCCATGCCCATCAGCACACAAATCTCACTCATACCCGAAACCGATGTAACACTCCGTCCAACCATGGGACACTACGCACACGCAGCGTTCCTCTCTATCCTCAAAGAGAGCAACCCGGAGGTCGCTGAAGCCGTTCATGCACACGCAGCACAGAAACCGTTTACCGTCTCGCCGCTCATTGCGAGGATGGAAAAGCGCGGGAATCTCTGTCACATCAAAGCAGGCACCGAGTGTAAACTCCGGTTCACGTTCCTTGATGACGAACTATTTCAACACTTCGGGAAAGCCTTCTTGACACTCACAATGCCACCTATTCAGTTGGGAAAAGCAGTCTTTCAGGTAAGACAGATGGTCTCACACGCGACTGAGGAACATAGTTGGGGCAAAAGCGAAACCTACGCCGAACTCGTTCAATCCGCAAAAACCGATACCCGGATGAGTTTCCGTTTCTATTCACCAACCGCCTTCCGTAGGATGACTCCCCGCGGACAGAAGACCCGCAACGATGATTATGTAGATATCGTCCGGTGCTACCAGAGCTGGGTTAACAAATGGAACGCCTTCGCACCTATAAAACTTGATAAAACCGAAATCTTGGAATTCGTTACGGAGCATGGACAGGTGACCAGCGTCGCTGCTGAATCGAAGCGACAACACTTTGGAAAGCATATTGAATCTGGATGGGTCGGCACCTATGCGTGTGTTTTCTATCCTGAAGATTCGCTTGACACCGAGCTGCTCCGAACCGTCAACTGTTTAGCAGCCTTTGCGTTCTATTGCGGCACCGGTTACAAAACAACAATGGGGATGGGACAAACGCGGCGCGTTGATTAAAGGAGATTTCAGATGTCAGAAACCTACATACCACTTTCGCAAATAAACACCTACGTCTTCTGTCCTCGACGATTTTACTATGAATCCATTGAGGGGCATCAGGTCGTCAATGCGCATGTTGAAGAAGGCAAAATCAAGCATGAACATGTCCACACAGCCGTGACAGACCGAAAAAAAGGAGAAAAGACGATCTCACGTCGACAATACCTCGCATCGGATACTTTAGGTATCTCCGGCTACACCGACCTTGTTGAGGAGAAAGAAGGCGTTCCCTATCCAGTTGAATTCAAAAAGGCGGGGATAGGAAATTGGCTCAATGATCAGGTGCAGCTCTGTCTACAAGGGCTATTATTAGAAGAAAAGACAGGAATTTCCATTCCACACGGCTATATCTTCTACATCGGTTCCAAACGCCGTCGGAAAGTGCCGTTTGATAAAGAACTTCGCCAGACAACGCGCCAATACATAGCGGAAGCACGTGCCTTGCTTGATTCCCGGAAGATTCCGAAACCGGTACACGATAATCGGTGCAACGGTTGTAGTGTGCGCCCGATTTGCCTACCTGATGAAGTCGCCTATCTCCACGAGTTAGATGAACGTCCGAAACGCATCAAACCCGCACTCGGTATTGATAATGTGTTATACGTTGATGAGCCGGGATGTGCCATCAAAAAGACGGGTGAACGCATTCTCGTCGCCAAGGAAAACGAGATTATCAGAGATATTCCGATCATCCATCTTGGACAAGTGGTAATCTCAGGCAACGTCAACCTCACGACACCCGCTATGCAGACGCTTTTACACGAGGGCATCCCCGTTGTATTCCTGTCCGGTTATGGACGCTATCACGGCGCACTGACACCGCAGGTGTCCCGAAATTCGCTTTTACGGTCTGCCCAACATAAAGTCACAAATAGTCCAGATGCTTGTCTTGACCTTTCAAAAGCGTTTGTGCGAGGAAAAGTGGCGAACATGCGGACGATGCTCCAACGTCGGAAATGGCAGTCTGAAGACAGCACAGATTCAGTATTGGAACCCTTGCTCGCTAATATTAAGGCAATGCAAGCGATGGAAAAACGTATCGACAAGGCGACTGAATTTTCGGAGTTATTGGGCATAGAAGGCAACGCTTCCGCTGCATATTTCGGTGCATTCAACTTCATGCTTAAGTCCGAAATGGGTTTTGATTTCCAACGCCGCAGTCGTCGTCCACCCGCAGATGCAACCAACGCACTCTTGAGTTTCGCCTATTCACTGCTGACGGCGGATCTCATGTCCGCAATTCAGACAGTTGGCTTAGATCCATACATCGGTTTCTTTCACCAACTCAAATACGGCAAACCCTGCCTTGCCCTCGATTTGATGGAAGAATTCCGACCCATTATCGCCGACTCTGTCGTGATTACACTCATCAACAACCGGCGGATCAAGATTGATGATTTCACACAATCTCACGGTGGCTGGTATCTGAAAGAACATCGTCGGAAAGTATTCTATGCAGCGTACGAAACGCGGAAAAATGAGACGATTACCCATCCGCTCTTCAAGTATAAACTTACATTTCGGCGTGCAATAGAGTTGCAAGTACGTCTTTTAGCAAAATGTCTAACAGGTGAAATCGATCAGTATACCCCACTGATGATCCGGTAGGAGGAGAAAAGACCAGACAGAAGGGGAACGGAGGGATTGAAGGATAGATGGGTCTTCCATCCTTCCAATCTTCCACAATAGTAGCAGGCACGCTCCGTCGTGCCGTAGCCAAAATTGGACAAATGTAAATAGGCATCTGCCACCCTTCCAATCTTCCAACCTATATGGACTTTGGAAGTGAGAGTTTAATGAGGAATCGCTAAATGCATTACACAGTCGCTTACGATATTACTGACGATAAACGCCGGAACAGAATTGCTAAAATACTCAAAGACTTTGGCACTCGCATCCAATATAGTGTTTTTGAATGCAACACAGATCGGCGTGCCCTACTGCGCTTGCAAAGCCGATTGGAGAAGGTAATCGATTTGGGTGAAGATACGATTACATTTTACCATCTCTGTGCAGCCTGTGAAAAGCAAATTGGCCGGATAGGCGTAAAAAAAGGACTTGATAACCAGTCGTATATCGTGTAAAATTATTCTATGAGCGAAAGCAGAACGAAAAACCCTCAACCCTCACAGAGATGTGTAAACCTTTATGACCCGTGCTTTGAAGCAACCTGTTATATATTTCTACCGTTTCCGCGTATCTGATAATTCGTCGCGCGCGGAATCGCTATCGCTGAAAGCACGTACCGTGAGACTTCCGAAGGGGCGGCCTTGAAATCAAAAGAACCTCGATTACGAGATTGAAACATTGCCGGGAACAGTCCCTATATGGTTGGTATCCTAAAAAACTTGAAATCAAAAGAACCTCGATTACGAGATTGAAACTATGCCCGATCTAAACGTCTCATTGCCACGCTCAAACTTGAAAACAAAAGAACCTCGATTAAGAGATAGAAA
>VXXH01000333.1:1283-4348 GCA_009835515.1 Candidatus Poribacteria bacterium | reverse complement strand
AAACTGATGTTCAAGAATTCAGGAGATGATGAGAAACTCAAACAACTCCTGAATGCTAACTATTCAGAAGCCGATCTGATTGTCTATCTTCATAGCGAAGACCCGTTGATAAGTCGCGCCGCTGGATTTGCGCTCCGCTTAATTGGCACACCCGAAGGAATTCCGGCATTGGTAGAAGCACTGAAAAACGATGATCGTGGTACCCGCTACAATGCTGAATACGCGCTCTGGGCAATCTGGTCGCATTCCGGTGATGATACCGTTGACGCGATGCTTGAAGATGGGAAAAATTTGCTCAAGAATGAAGCATATCAGGATGCAGTTGACCGGTTCACCACGGTAATCGAGACAGCTCCAAATTTCGCTGAGGGTTATAACCAACGCGCTATTGCCCACTTTATGCTTGAGGAATGGAGCAAAGCGATTCGTGATTGCAAACGGACTATCTCGCTGAATCCGAATCATTTCGGCGCGTTCGCAGGGATGGGACATGTTTATGTTAGGCTCGGTAAAATCACCGAAGCCATTGATGCCTATAAACAGGCGTTAATTATTAACCCGAATCTTATCTCCATTGCCGAGGCAATTTTGCGGCTCCGCAGTCGAACACAAACCCAATAAAGTCGTCTCTTGGTATGATTATCAACAATCGAAACTACCTCATAAAATCCCTTTCGGTGTGCAGCATCGCGAGTTTCTTGTTGTGGATCATCTATCAACTATTGATGCGCATTAAACTCGGTTTACCGATAGAATGTTTTTTCATGGCGCAAGTATGTGTTGTGCTTTTGATAGCCCCTTATCTCGCCGCTTATGCTGTTCATACAGGCTTTTCTGGAACCCGCTTTAACGCGTATACTCTGCCTTCAACTGCGCGGCTACTCACACTTAGCCCTATTTCTTCTGAGCAGTGGTTGTTGCGGCAACTTGTGATGAGTCAGGTACTGGTGTTAGGTTGGGCGTTTTTATCGACTTTTGTCGCTTTGTTCGCCACGAATCTCCCATTGACAACGGCGTTACAGATGGTGTTGATATTGGGGATCTATAGTTTGTCGGCGGGGGCAGTCGGCATGTGGGGTGCCCATATTTTCAGAGACGCACTTTTCGGTGCAGAATTCGCTACGCTTTTATGGTGTGTTTTGATGAGTGGCGCATTTTTACTCAACCCCTTAGAACGTTATGTGAACAACCTTCAGCCCTTTATATCACCAATCTTGCATCTAAACCCGCTTATTGCGGTGTGCGGTATTTTTGAAGGGATGGACATCTTCAGAAAACCTGTGCTTTACGAACTTACACCCGTCACTTCGTACGATTATAGGTATCCAAACCCGTGGTATCTTACAGGCGTATGGCATCTGGTGATCGGTGGGTTCAGTTTTTTAGGCGCGTGGCGGATGTGCAAACATCGCGGCCCCACCGCATAAACACTACAGAGAGGGTTCCATGGGAAAAATAGAAAAACCGATTATTAGTGTTTCAGGCGTTCGTGGAGAGGTTGGCATCTCGCTTGATGTCCGAGTCATTACGGAATTCGCAATGGCATTTGGCACTTTTGTCGGTGGTAGAACGGTGGTCATCGGTAGGGATTCCCGCACCTCAAGTCCGACGCTTAGACATGCAGTGCTCGCCGGGCTTTTTGCGACCGGATGTCACGTCATTGATGTGGGGCTTTGTCCAACACCGACTGTCCTCTTGATGGCAAAGGCACTGCACGCACAGGGAAGTATTACCATTACAGCGAGTCATAACCCAGTCGCTTGGAACGGCATCGAATTGGCATCTGCCTCGGGTAACCTCCTGACACAAGCAGAACGCGATGAATTGCTACGCATCTACGAAGCAGCGGATTTCGCGTTCGCTCCTTGGAATGAACAGGGAACACTTGAAATTTACGAAGAAGCAACGGCGTATCACTTAGAACAGGTGCTATGTTCCTCTTGGCTGAGACCGGAATTAATCCAAAAGACTGGATTGAAGGTCGTAATTGATTGCGGGAACGGTGCTGGCAGCGTTATCAGTCCATCGCTCTTGAGGAAACTCGGCTGTCGGGTTGTTGAACTGAATTGTGTCGCGGACGGAAATTTCCGCCGCCCTGCTGAACCTACACCGGATGCGTTAGATGAACTCTGTGAAATTGTCTCAGGGGCCGGTGCAGATATTGGTTTGGCACACGATGGTGATGCCGATCGACTTGTTGTTGTCACAGAATGCGGTGTGCCGCTAAATGGGGAATGGACACTCGCCTTCGTCGTGGATTTTATCCTCAGTAAAACGAAAGGTGACCTCGTCGCGACGGTATCAACAAGCAGAATGTTAGACGATATTGCGGCGAACCACGGAGTGACACTTCATCGGACGAAAGTCGGTGTGGGTTGGGTGGTTGAGAAGATGCACGAAGTTGGCGCAGTCATTGGCGGGGAAGGCACTGGTGGTGTCATTCACCCTAATGTACACTACACAACGGACGGGATCACCTCTATTGCAGCGATTGTTCAATACCTTGCTGAATCTGGTGGTACTGTAACGCAGCTCGCGGAGAACATGCCGCAATATCAGATGTGTCAGAAAAAATTGGAGATCCCGTCGCAAGAGGTTGCGACGCACCTTGTTGATACAGTTTTAAAGGTTTATAAAGAAGAATGTGGCGCTGGCACGGAACTATCCCTTGAACTAACGGACGGTGTTAAACGTGTCTGGAGCGATCGGTGGGTAAACATTCGCAAATCCGGCACAGAACCCGTAATCCGAGTTTTTAGTGAAGCCCCGACTTCCGAAGCGGCGGAGCGGTTGTGTGATGACACACTTGAAACTTTGACGACCTTAATGAAACAGATGTCGTATTAATTGCGTTATCTGTTACGCTGCCCTATAAAGGTGCAATGTAATATAATTCGCGGAAAACCTAAAATTTCGACCACAAAAGATAAAAAGATCCGCGATTCAGTTTGGAGAGATTATGACTTTGAAACTTGCCTGCATCGGAGGCGGAAGTGGTTTATCTGCTCTTCTCAGCGGCATCAAGCGATATGCTGATTTAGAGATAGGTAAAGACAACATTATTG
>VXXH01000333.1:0-1273 GCA_009835515.1 Candidatus Poribacteria bacterium | reverse complement strand
GTTTGGCAGCGATCGTCACCGTTTCGGATGATGGTGGAAGTTCAGGACGGCTCGTTGAAGAATTTGATATGCTACCGCCTGGTGACATCCGAAGGCTTCTATTTACCTTGTCCGATGCCGATGAACTCGCAGGGCTTTTTGAATACCGGTTCTCAAGCAACGGTGAACTCGGCGGACATACCGTCGGAAATATCCTGCTAACAGCACTGACAGAACTGAAGGGCAACTTCCCGAAGGCAATTCAAGCCGCCTCCCGCCTCCTCGCTGTCCGAGGCAGAATCATCCCTGTTACTTTGGATTACACCATACTCTGTGCGGAACTCGCCGATGGCGAAGTTGTGCGTGGCGAATCAACGATCCCTATGCGAGAGAATCGCGAACCGATCAAGCGCGTTTTCTTTGAACCACGCGAAAATGGAAAGACGCACCATCCAATTGACGGCTCTTATGAATGTCAAGCGCATAAAGGGGCAACAGACGCGCTTCTTAATGCAGATGTTATCCTTATCGGTCCCGGAAGCCTATACACCAGCATTATGCCGAATCTCGTTATCAGAGGGATTGTAGAAGCGATACAACAGTCCCCCGCAATGAAAATCTACGTCTGCAACGTAATGACCCAACCTGGGGAAACCGATGGGTATGCCGTGACTGACCATGTGAACGCTGTCCTTGACCATGCGAGGATTGCGCTTGACTACGTTCTCGTCAACAACCAACCTGCCCCGACGGAGATCATCCAAGAGTATGTGCGCCAAGAATTGGTCGCACAATTGACGCGAATCCGTTCGCTGTCGGAAGAAGGGTTGTCAATGCTCTACGGGAACACCGCGCATCCGATGGATGTGCTCAACTTGGCGAAACATATTTCCTTACTGTCAGCGGAAACAATGCAGGTTGCGGATGCAGCAAAGGTACAGGTTTCCTATAACCGTGAGGGGGAATCACTGGAAGAGGAAGGCATTCGTGTGGTTGAAGCGGACCTCATTTGCGGTATGGTGGTAACTGAAGGTGGCGTCGAAATGAACGTAATCCGCCACGATCCCGAAAAGTTAGTCCGCTCTCTCGTTAAAATCTTTAAAAACCATCCAAAACTCCAAGAGTCTGTCTAAAATACTTCTGACTCGCGTTAGGAACCCTGCTCCTTAGAAGGGGCAGCGTCTTCAGAAGCGATCTCGGAGGCAAACGTATCACAAATCTGGGATAAATTGTCAATAAAACGTTCCCAGTGCAATTCATCTTGACGCGCTTTCGCCATGGCGAGGCATAAAGC
>VXXH01000644.1 GCA_009835515.1 Candidatus Poribacteria bacterium | reverse complement strand
GTATCAAGATACCAATCGCTGTCAATATGAACTCGTGCGCTTGTTAACTGGCACGAAACAAAATATCTGTGTCGTTGGGGACGACGACCAATCTATTTATGCCTTTCGCGGTGCCGACATCAGGAATATCCTCGATTTTGAGCAGGATTACCCGAACACCCGTGTCCTTCGTTTAGAGCAGAATTACCGTTCCACGCAAAACATATTGGACGCGGCGTGGAATGTTGTACAAAACAATAAAGCACGAAAACCGAAAAAACTCTGGACTGAACAGGAAGATGGCGAACTGATTACCTGTTACGAGGCGATGGACGAAAGCGACGAAGCGGGTTACGTCGGTTCACAAATTGAAGATTGGCACGCGGAAGGTGTAGACTACAAAGACTTTGCTATCTTTTATCGAACCAACGCACAATCCCGAATTTTTGAGGAGGCATTCCGAGCAGCAAACATCCCGTACCAGATTGTCGGGGGTGTCGGTTTCTATGATCGGATGGAGATCAAGGATCTACTTGCTTACCTCCGTGTGATGTGCAATCCCAACGATTCCATGAGTCTCCGACGTATTATCAATGTGCCAAGTCGCGGCATCGGTGCGACAACCCTTGATCGACTCATCAATTTTGCTGCTGCAGAAGATATTACGCTCTTTGAGGCGATTCACCGTGTTGATGAAATTACCACAATTAACCGCGGCATCCAAGCAAAAGTGAAACGTTTCGTCAAAATTTTTGATGAATTCGATGCTACTGTGTTTCCCGCCGATGCCCTCGATTATGTGTTGAAAGTAACCGGTTATCTCAAAAATTTGGAGGCACAGGATACCATTGAGGCGCAGAATCGCGTCGAAAATATTGAGGAACTCATTAACGCCGTTATCGAATATGAGCAGAACGAACCGGAACCGAGCCTTTCGGATTATTTAGAGAACGTGGCACTCATCGCCGATATAGATACGATGGATACCGACAGCACCGATCTGGTGACGTTGATGACCTTACACAGTGCAAAAGGTTTGGAATTCCCATTCGTTTTTATCGTTGGTACGGAAGAGAAGTATTTACCACATGGACGTTCCGTTGATGAGGGAACAGAGGCAGCAATAGAGGAAGAACGCCGCCTTTGCTACGTCGGCATCACGCGAGCGATGGAGCAGCTGTATCTCTTGCACGCCAGATCGCGGAGAACTTTTCGAGAAACAGAATATCGCACACCATCTCGCTTCATCGCTGAAATTCCAGAACATCTCATCAAGCATGTTGATCGCTACCGCTCTCCATTTCACGAATCGGTAGGCTTGTATGAAGAAGTATCTGAGGAGGCAGATGATTACTGCGTTGACCAGATTGTTCATCACCCGCAATTCGGAAGGGGTAAGATAACAAAAATCAGTGGTGCAGGGCAGGATGTTTATATCACTGTACGTTTTAGTCGTGTTGGTATGACGAAGCAATTCGCCGCTTCGCTTGCTCCACTGACAATGTCTGATTAATAAGGAGACGCATTACGAAAAATGGCAACGATTACTACGGAAGGCGTACGCCATGTTGCAAACTTGGCGCGCCTCGAATTTAACGATGAAGAGACAGAGCACTTTACCGAGCAGCTCGCCCGGATTCTGGAGTATATCGGGAAGTTGAATGAACTCGAAACAGATGATGTGCCACCGACATCGCACATCCATCCCCACCAGGTTTTCATCATGGGATCGCAAGAGGGGGCAGCGCATGTCGCCAAACCAGATGTCGTCAAACCTTCCTATCCGCGCGAAGAAGTCCTTGTTAACGCGCCTGAACCTGAAGAGGGATACTTCGGCGTTCCCAGAGTAGTTGATAGGGATTCTTAAGCAAAACCCCGGCAACGCGCCGAACCGCAAGGAAAATTAAAAAAATTACAAAGAACGATAGTCCGTAATGAAATGGAGGACGGGTTACGTAAAGGCGGTTGAAGTCACCAACCGACCTGACCGAACCGCAAGGAAAGTTAAAAATGCTTTATGAATTGACGGCGCATGCCTTGCACGAGAAACTCAAGAATCGGGAAATCACCGCTGTAGAGTTAGCGGAATCTGTCTATGCGCGTATTGATGCTGTGGAGTCGCATGTCAAAGGTTATTTGACACTAACGAAAGACTTGGCTTTGGAACAGGCGAGTCATGCCGATGCCGGATTTCAAAAAGGCGACGAGATGCCGCCACTCGCGGGTATCCCGATCGCGATTAAAGATGTGATATGCACCAAAGGTGTACGGACAACCTGCGGTTCTAAAATCCTTGAAAACTTTGTTCCCCCATACAATGCGACTGTCATGACAAAACTCCACACGCAGGGAGTTGTCATGGTCGGTAAAACGAACATGGACGAGTTCGCGATGGGGTCCTCCACTGAAAACTCGGCATATCAGATTACCCACAACCCGTGGAATCTGGACACTATCCCTGGCGGTTCCAGTGGCGGTTCTGCCGCAGTTGTATCAGCGGATACCGCTATCTGTTCACTCGGTTCTGACACTGGCGGTTCGATCCGCCAACCCGCAGCACTCTGTGGGGTCGTCGGAATGAAACCGACGTATGGACGTGTCTCTCGCTATGGACTCGTCGCTTTCGCTTCTTCACTTGATCAGATCGGCCCCTTTACCAAAGATGTCACCGATTGTGCCTTGTTACTCAACGCCATCTGTGGCAGCGATGCTATGGATGCAACCTCTGTTGATGTACCTGTGCCGGATTTTACGCAGAGTCTCATCAACGACGTGAGTGGCTTAAAAATCGGTGTCCCGAAAGAGTATTTCACACCGGCATTAGACACAGAAATTGCGGATAGCATCCAGCGTGCTATTGCTGTTCTTGAAGGTCTCGGGGCGACTGTTGAGGAAATATCGTTGCCACATACGGAGTATGCCATTGCCACGTATTACATCATTGCTCCCGCTGAAGCAAGTGCGAATCTCGCGAGATACGACGGTGTCCGCTATGGATACCGGAACGCTGACCCGGAAGACCTAATCACGATGTACAAGAAAACACGAAGTGAGGGGTTCGGTGAAGAAGTGAAACGTCGGATTATGCTCGGCACCTTCGCGCTGAGCGCAGGTTATCAAGATGCCTATTATAAGAAAGCACAGAAGGCGCGGACACTGATCAAATCTGATTTTGATGCCGCGTTTGAGAAAGTTGACGTTATCGCAACACCGACCTCACCTACACCGGCGTTCAAAATAGGAGAGCGGACCGCAGATCCGTTGCAGATGTATCTTTCCGATGTGATGACAACGCCTGCAAGTCACGCTGGGTTACCGGGTATCTCGCTGCCGTGTGGTTTTGTAAAAAGTGGGCTGCCGGTCGGATTGCAACTGCTCGGTGCACCTTTTGCAGAAGATAAAGTGCTGCGTGTCGCTTATACTTTTGAACAGAATACCGAACACCATCGGCAGAAACCACAAATCCAAACCAATGGAGCTGTTTGAAATGAACACTGTGATAGTCCCGTTTGGCGGACTCCTTGGGGCGATGTTTGGTGGCGTGCTTTGGGCAAAATATATCCAGTGGACAGGACACACTGCGGGCTTCATTGCCATCGGTATCGGTGCCTTAACAGGAGTAGGGATGCTGCTGACAAGTGCCCGAGGCCTGCCACAAGACACAAAAACGGCGTGGCGTATTGTCGGTATCGGTGCTGCGGTTTTCGCCATATTCGGTATCTTTATTGGCAAATATCTGGATGTCCAGTGGAATGCGGTCGCGCAAATCGCCGAGCAGCTCCGTCAGGAGAATAATATATCATTGGAACAAGCGATGCCTATTGCGACAACACTTTTCAAGGGACAGTCTGTTTGGGAATTGATGCAGACACGGATGAGTCGCATTGACCTGCTTTACGGTGCAGTCGCGGCCTTCGTTGCTTTTCGCATTCCAAATATTCAACGATTACGGAACCTTTTTTATTAACTCGGACTTACATAGATTCTATGGCGCTGCAGCTCAAATTCCAATCGTGCCTTTTCAGCGCGGATCGGAACATGCCTGCAGGAGGGAGAAAAATGAAACTGCTACGAATACGTTCTGGCTTGCAAACTTCAACCAAAATCTCTTTTCTCATCTTATTATCTGTATTTCTGGTCTGCATGTCACTGCCACTCGGTTGGAGTTCGGAAGATACCGGAAAAACAGTCGATGATAAAATCTTGGAGAGCCTCGCTCTCTTTTCAGATGTTTTGGCTTATGTCCAACAGTTACATCTTGATACGCCCGACAGTAAAGAGATCATAGAAGGGGCGATCAAGGGAATGCTTCGCGAATTAGACCCATACAGTCAATTTATCCCGGATTACCTTGAATTTCAGACCCAGAACCAAGGTA
>VXXH01000858.1 GCA_009835515.1 Candidatus Poribacteria bacterium | reverse complement strand
GAAATACCCCAGCAAAACACCGCCCCTACCGGACCCGGGGAAAATATAAAATTACCGAAATATTTTCTTAAACTTCATCAAACCGTGCCTACTGGATCTGGAGAATGCAGTCATTATTTTTCTTCAATTGACACTTATGGTGCACTTACAAAGCATGCCTACCAAAAGATCGGAAAATCTATTCAAATACTTCTGCATTAGGCTGGCCGCGGTAAAGAACGACACTATACTGCAAGTTCAAAGTTTCATCAGCCGCGAGGTGGAGCGGTTCGTAGTAAACGAGAGATGGATGGATTAGGCAGTAGTTCTCACGGTTGCGGACCCACCACGTTGTCGGATAGCGCGGGTTATCGGGATGGTCAACGATAGCGACACCGTAGGTTTCGTTGTCAGTCGGGTGTTGGGTCGTGAAACTGCACCAAAGGCTCTGTTTGCCGAAGATGTCCATCGGTTCGGTGCGTCCATCAGCATCTAACAAGTTGCCCGGCGTGATGCTATTGTCAAATCGGATTGCCATACCGCTGTAGAATCTGCCGTCTGCACCGGGTTCACCGCGCCGTAAATCCAAAACGACTTCGCGATTGTTCGGCTGAAGCGTCAGCGACACAGAAATCTGCATCACATCGGCTGTCGGTGGATGGACGGTTATCTCTCGTTGTTCCGTGAGATGCGTTGTGCCTTGCCAATCTATCCACGCGTTTTCTGTTGTTAAACTTGCGCTGTCAGCATCTGCATTTTGGGCAACAATCTGCTGGTGGACGATCCTGCCGAAGCCTGTCGGATCGCTACCGGGTGCGGGTTGTTCCCAAAAATTGACATCGTTGACCTTTTTCCATGCGACCCAGAGGCCTTGGTGATGCACATGGTCGCCGGGTTCGTTCATCGTGAGCGGTGGCGCGCCGGGCAGATTCAACGGATGACAAAAAGGACGGTTGCCGTCTTCGGGAAAATGGTAGCCTAAGACCTGTTGTCCGTCCCAAGCGACGGTTAAACTATTTTGTGTTTGTGATAGTGAGAACATATTTTTATCCGTAATGTTACTGGTTTTATATTTTCCAACGAATTATAGGTCTTGCTCTACATGATAACCATGTTCTGCGAGCGTAGTAGATACAGATGTCCAGATGGCTCGTGCTTGTTCAACCGCCTCGGAGGCGTCCGCGTTCGTGGCTTCCGGCATATCACTCGGGTATCGGGCCTCAGCTGCCCATTCTGTTAGAGATGCCAAATCTGAATGTGCAGCTTTGAGTTGCCAACTCTCAGGGACCAAATTCCGCAGAACATTTAAGTCATGCGTTCTCGGAAAATCAATCTCTAAGAAGATTAATACCGCCTTGAGTGCCTTCTCAGCAGATTGTTGTGCGTACCAACAAGATTGACGAGGCGGCAAGTGTGGTTGCTCTAAAAGGGTTTCAGCCGTTATCAAGTCTTCTTCGGCATAACGCAGCCAGCGAGCGGTATCTGCGAGTCGGTCAGTTATTTGCATAAAGGACGTGTCCTTCTTGTTGGGCATAACGCAGCACGGATCCGATCCGCGTGCGGTGACGTTCAAGCTCTTCGGTTGTTGAGACAAGAATGTCCTTCGCCACAGGCAAATCCGCTAAAGCTACTCGGATGTCAATGGCAGTTTTCCGTTTATCCGTGAGTTCTGCGAAGACCACGAGCAGATCTATATCGCTATCTCGATCCGCATCCCCTCGTGCTTGTGAACCGAAGAGGATAATCTGTAGCGGGTCAAAGTCGCGCACGATGCGCTCTGTCATGATTGAGATAAATTCGTTATCCATTGCCCGCTCCTTTTATCCTTAAGGGCAGTTCTTACGCAAATTGAGTAGGTTAACATCATCCAAAAAAGCGTTCATAGTCATCATGATGCCCTATCCAGAACCATGTTACCGTATCCTCCTTTAAAACGCCAACTGCACGATAGCCGCGACTAAGCCTTACCGAGCAAATGCTTTCCGTGCTATTAATACATTTGAAATGTAAAGAATTATGAAATGGGTTAGAACTCCATAACTGATAAGCCTTCTTGGCTTGATTCTTAAGCGTTTCGTCAAGGGTTTGGTAAGCTTTCCAAAACGAAGGTAATGTTGCAGACCTCATAGCCGATCCAAATCCATCGGTTCTGATTTTCCTTCAGCAATTTCTTGTTTAGCACGGCGAGCAGCCGCCATAAGTTGTTCTTGCGTTCTGTTGAAGGATGCCTCCCAGCGAAGTTCATCCTCTAATTCCGCAATGTACTCGCGCAGATGATCTACAATCTGATTCTGCAACGCCTCAGGCAGTGTTTCCATCATTCGGGTCATAGTGGTAATAGCATTAGAATCCATCGTTAGATCCTCCCAATCTTAGTTGAGGTATGGGTTCACGACTTCGCGTTCCAATGCCAAGCCTTCCCATTCGTCGTCTCCGGGTCCGTCGTAGATGAGCGTATGCGGTCCGGCAAAACCGGCTTTTTGGGTGAGTTCAAGGCATTGCACGTAATCCGCCTTGTCCATCTCGCGCGGGGCAGCGAAATGTGCTTTGGTGTGACACGATTCTGCCCGTGAAGCGATCGCAGCGAGGTCCTCGTATTTTGTATCGCCGCGCCAGTTGCCGAAGTCGAGACAGAGTCCTACCTTACCGTCTAATCCGTCTAAGATGGTGATGACGTTTTCAGGTGTAGAGAAGATAGAGAACCAGTTTTCGCTCATTAAACGGATGCCTGCGGTATCCGCGCGTTCGGTGAGTTGGGAAAGGACATCTCGGCTCTGTGCTACGGTCTCCGCTGATGGGTCTGCCTTGCCACCGATGACGCGGGCACACTTCGCACCGAGTTCGCCAGCAATGTCAATCCACTGCTCAATCCACGCAATATCGCGTGCTGCGTCAGACGGATGGGTGATATCGCCGTCGTCAATCAGCAAGGAAAAGAGTTCGACATCAGCATCTGTGAGTGCTGCGCGGAGCTCCGCGAGATAAGACTGCTCAACAGAGGGCAGATGGAAATGGCAAATCTCCAAAGTCCGAATGCCGAATTCGGCAATGTGTGCGGGTAATTCCAAGAGTGAAATAGGTCCGTTATTGTGGGTTTCGGTCGGAATCTGCATGCCGTGTGCGGGTCCGGTGAATCCGGGTTTCCCGAGCTGCCGATGCAAACTCCACGTTGAGACTGAAAGACGAGGCGTTGACATAGTTTTAATTCTCCAAGATTGCGATCCGTAGATCGCTAAAGGTGATGCTCACCAAACAACAGTTTGAAATACATATCTAATCCGGAGGCCGCTTGTTGCTTCTCTATCGGTTGTATCTGAAAATGCTTTTTTAGGAACGGGTGATGTCTGACACTATCACTGATGAAACAGGGTTTATATTGTTTGAACAGATTATCATCTATAAGCACATCACAATTTCCGAAATAGAAAGGGAGTCTATGCAGGTTTCTTTTAAACACATCCACGTATGCGTAATAACCCAGTTTTTGTTTGTCGATTACAATCGCATTCGCGCTGTAGTTTTCAACAAAAGTGCGATTCCTTTTTAATGCGTTGATGTCTCGCATTGTCCAAAAAAATAGAGGATCATGATATGTAGGTCGGTTCTTCTTTTTCGGATATTTATCAATATAACCGACAATATAATCGAAATCACCGAGACAAAAGCTTCCTATAGACATTGCGCCCCGCTGGGGCTTTATCGGTGCTGCGCGCTTTTTGTTATCTTTACCCGCTATACGAAAACGAAAAGAACGGATAAAACTATATTCCATTCCTTGCCTGTCTCTTTGGTAAAGCGCGAGGACAATCGGGAAAGGCGTGTGCTTTGCGGATTCAGGAAATTCCGAACTGCTGATGAGTAGACCGTCTATTAATCTGTAATTTGCAGTGAACGCCTTTAAGAGTCTGAAATTGGTGGGCTTAATTAAATAGGATAATGGATGTAAAACACAAATAACGTCTGCTTCGAGTTTATTGTAAGAACGGAGAAATGATATGCCTAAGTCCCGACATGCCAGGTCATCATCAATATCAAAATCGACACTTTTGATGCTTTGGCGAATCAGAGATGTTTTATCGCTATAGGGTGGGTTTCCGACGACTATCAAATCAGATTGCTTGGGAATACCGAATTTTGCTCTTGATACATCGCACAAAGCGTTTGTTTGAAAGAACTGAACTTTATTATTATTCTCTTTAGCAACATCGACTGCAGTTTCGTCTATATCACATCCAATTGTGATAGCTTGCCCACAATGTCTCAGAAAATCTCCGTATCCACACGCGCTATCGATGATAGTGGTCTGTGAGCGGACATAAGGCGCGATCATCTCCCACGCTATATTTACAATTTCAGGCGGCGTGTAGTAGCTACCCAAATTC
>VXXH01000718.1 GCA_009835515.1 Candidatus Poribacteria bacterium | reverse complement strand
GTATATAATACCAAAAATCTGGGCTGTATTCAAGTAAGACCTACACCAATTCTGTTCCTTCGCTTGCTGGTGTGTTTCATAAAGTGTGCCAATGATATGTCTTCAACGGAGACATTTACTAAAGTTGATGCCTTCGCGAGTTTAAGCTTTTCCTCAACTTTTCCGGGACTCGTGATGGTGTTTCACCAACTTATCAATATATGCAGCTTTATAGGTTTCCCAATCATCCGTCGGTGGAATATCAAAAATCTCCAAATGCCGTAAATCCGGATTGTCTTCGAGAAATGCCAAAGTATGCCGCTTTAACAGATGTACTGAATAGTTGTGGAAATTTTCTATGGTGATACCACGATCTAAAAGCAGTTGGAGCCACTCTGCTCTCGGATACCTTGCATCAATCTCGCCCATTGTAAGGTTACTGCTATGGGTTGTGATCTTCTTCTCACCAACCTCGCGAAATACGCTCACTTCAGCTTTTAATAGTCCTGAGTTGTAATCGCTATCTAACGCATCCATGATTTCTTGCGCATTTTGGGGACCGATATACTTTTGAGATCCGTGTGGTGCTGTTCGCCATTTGAATTTAACTTCTTCGCGTAACCGCATATCCGACGATCCATTTTCTTGACTGAAGGTGTACGAGTAGGTACAACTTCCGAAAAAAATGGCGATCCCCAAAATTGTGAAAAGTGGGAGCATTAATAGAAGGTTTATATCCTGAAAAGTACTGTTCATTTTTTCCCTCTCCTTTGTTTTTGGATGTCGTAACTTAGAGCGTTACATCCTTTCAACCTTGTTTTTTTCAGTCTAAACTTTAGAAGACAATATACGCTTATGTCATAAAGACGCGTTTTAAGGGTAAAAAGGTTGCACTATTTTTTCATGACCCCGAATTTCTGCGGTAACACCTACTTTTGGAGGCACTTCATTGGGTTAACTCCTGCTTTCATGAAAAATTCAGAAAAAGGAGCGCGACAAACCAGACCCTAAGCATGTAATGCCTCATGATGTCTCCTTTGTTACAACATATTTCACTTGAAATAGCGTCTTTAATTATAAATGATCCGATTTGTAAACAGAAAGGGTGCATAATCTCAGAATTGGTGTGTGCATCAAATATCTAACCTAAAGAATTTCAGAAACGCAACGGTAGTCAACACAACCGCAAAGAAGCAGAGCAGTAGTACGTCCACCGCTGATTGACGGAATGTCTCTCCTAAGGTCGTTGTCGCCAAAGGTGGTGGTTGTGTGATTTTAACAATATCCGTTGCTGGGTTGTACATTCTCATGCTTGCATGATCTACAATTTTACTGAACAAATCTGTATCAAGCATATCATAGTAACGCTCACCGGCTTGAAAGTAATTGTTCATTTTTCGCTTTCCTGTCTGCGTCAAGTTCGTGGTGAGATAGATAAGGGATGATGTTGGCGTGATTCGAGAAAGTGTCTCACCGACCTGTTGTTGTCGTGCTGTTTCACGTTTGTAATCTCGATCAAGTTTATCCGCCTGCTCTTGGAATTTTTGTCGATATTCTTCTTCCAAAGGCTTCATGCGTTCATCAACTTCGTTTAATACATCTCCGGCTATGACTCTGGCAACGTGACCAGCCTCGGACATCTCCGTCGCGGGTGTCTCCGTGATAATTTTCATTTTTTCCTCTTGGAGTGCCGCGTCAAAATTGTCTCGCATGGCTTTCTTTTCCATATAGATACTCTGTGAAGTTCGGGTTGGTGCGATGAGTTTAGCGGTGAGGAACCCAACACGGGGTGTAATCAGCACAGCGAACACCCAGAGGGTAAAGACGACGATGAGCGCTGTTTTGGCACTATCTAAGTAGGTGGAAATGACGGTCCCTATCGCAAAGAAGACCGCGATGTAGAGGAGCGAGACGAGGATGAGGCTGAGGACTCGTGGAAAGATTTCGGGCTCACCGAGCGGAAAGCCTTGCCAGACAAGCACGAGTAAACCGAACAGCAGCGATACCAAAAACGGAACCACGAATACAAGATATCCACCGATTAACTTGCTCCATAAGAAGATGTCCCGCGGCAGCGAATTTGCTAAGGTAACTCGCAAGGTTCCGACCTCTCGCTCCCCAGCAACGGCATCGAATGTGAACAGTAGTGCCAGCAAACTGAAAACGGTACCTATGAGAAATAGAAAATCAAGGTGTCCTAAAAGGTCGGAGAACGGTGCCGAAAATGTAGATGGGGCTCCCTGTGTAATCCCATTGCGGGTCATTCCGAGGTAACTTGGGAGCGAGTCTCCTAATCCCTTTGCAAAGACGCTTAACGGAGTCGGTTTGAGAAAGAGTTTGGAAACTTCAATCTCCGGTTCCAGGGGCATCTTCGGGTTAACCGTGGTTTCTTCAATGTTCGCGAGTTTCACGGCCTCTTGGTAATCCACGAGGTCTTGCTGATAATTTCGGTAGTTGATAAAAAGCGTCAGCGGAATGAGCAATACACACATCACGAGGAGCGCGACGAACCGGATGCTCAAAATATGATGCATTATCTCTTTTTGAATAAGCGTTCGTAACATGTTTTCACCTTAAAGCTCTGCAAAAATTGATATACTAATCCTTGGATTCGACGAACTGTTTAACCTTTTGTGAGAGGATATTTGGATCAAAATCTATGACCATATCTTTGACAATTAATTCTCGATTTAAAAGGAACGTCATCAGTTTCGATTGAGATTTGGCGGTGCCGTTATCTGCGAAAACCTGTATCTGCATGTTTTTACCCATCCAGATAGGCATCGAAAGCCCATATTTCTCCTTGAACGTTTCAATCGCCTTAGCGGAATTATCGGTGCTAATGCCGACCACTTGTAATTGGGAAACATTGTAATTTTTGAGCAGTTTCTCCAGGCTTTGCAACTTCGGTCCACAACTATCAACATTGATTGAAAAGATATTGAGGAGAATAAATTCGCTTTGAAGGGTCTCTAATTTGACAGGTTTCCCGGATAGATCCGTCAAAGCGATACTTGGCATCGGTTTGCCTATCGGACTTATTTGTTCCCGCCGAATTGTTGACGTTGAAGGCGGTAGAGACCCCTGTAATTGTTTCAATGAATCTTTTCCTTCTGGTGACCTGAGAAACTCTTCTCCAAGTTGTGCTTTGAGTTGTGTGTACAAGTCACCCGAGGCGTTGACTCGTACCACCTGAACCTTCATCTTACCTTTATAGATCGCTCTTTGTGGACCGTTACGATAGAGTTTTCCACCAACACTCAGGTTAAGAAGATGGTGTTCGCAGCGGACGAAAGGTAACATATCGCCTTGGTTTGCCAATATAATTTTTCGGTTTGATTTCTCGGAGGGACGAAATTCGTAGAGATAACTGCACGGGAGTGTCGGATCCTCAGCACCTTCTGTTAGAACGCCGGGTTTGCCATTTGTCGCATCTGCAGGACAGAGAAGGTCCTTTTTGTCAAGGTATTCTGGAGCAAGTTCAGAGAGCCATTGTGGATCGCTATTTGTCTCATCTCGATATTTTTCGCGCGCTTGTTGTATCCGCCTTAAATTTTCTCTGCATTTTTCTATCCCTTCGGGATTTTCAGTCTGTTTTTCTGTGGGCGAAGCGACCTCGTGCGGGTAGGCATCTGACAAAAGAAGGCGGTTAAGACGCACCAATGCTTCTCCACTTTCGGGACTTTGCGCGAGCAACTCGTCTGTCTGTTCGCTGAGTTCAATATCAGTAAAACTCTCGGCATCGTAGAGCAGTCCCGCTTGGAGAATCTTGTTCAGATCCAAAATCAGTGCGCGTTGAAGTGCTAAAGATGGGCTGCTTATGCCATCATATTCACCTAACAATTGTTGTGTCTCAGCAGAGAGTTGTGGAGCGATGTGTTGGGATATAACAGCGCGCGTGTCTTGGAGTTTCACGGCTAAACTGCCTAAGTCTTTGAGATCATCTCCAGACAAAAGGAATTGACTTGTGTCGGCGCGGGGGGCAATTTGTGTGCTTAGGGTTATCAATAAAGTTGCGAACAATAGCGTTATGGTTCTCTTGGATAGGTGAAATATCTTCAATCGCGAGATTATTTTTCGCATATTCAAAATCTCCTTTTGCAAGATTCAAGCGAATTCAGCAAAGCACTACGGTTTTACTGTGAAATTTTCGCAGCAGGTATCGCTTTTCTGGATTGTATTGTTGTGTTACACACTATCTGTCCAGAAAAGTTGCAAACGGTTGAAAGTTTGTTATTTTTCTTGATAATCAGTGGTAGTCGGGAGAGTTTGTTATATTAGATATCCAAACTGAAGAACTTCAGGAACGCTACGGTTGTTAATACAACTGCTAAGAAACAGAGCAGCAGTAAATCCACTATAGAGTGACGGAGGGTTTCTGAT
>VXXH01000314.1 GCA_009835515.1 Candidatus Poribacteria bacterium | reverse complement strand
GTATATTACTTTCCGCATTGATCCTCGCAGGGTTGATATTGATCCCCTTCCACGCCGAAGCGTTGGACCTGAAGGATAAGGAACTACTGCTGTATTTGCCATTTAATGAAGGCAAAGGCGATGCGATGGAAGATCTGTCCCCACACGGAAACGACGCAGAACTCGTCGGAGATGCCGATTGGGTTGATGGTAAATTTGGAAAAGCCTTGGGGTTCGAGCAAGCAGGCGAGGTCAAGGCACCTTATATTGAACTCAACGAAAAGAGTTTTACGGTAACGATGTGGGTCAAGCCAGCGTTGAGCGGTGGCGACCAGCAGTGTGTTTTCACACAGACGCAGGTCAACGCTCAGAACACAAGCCTGCATTATCGTATCTACAACAATGGTACTGTTCGCATGGGATTTTATGGCAATGACCTTGATGCCCCTGCTGCGGTTAAAGCCGACAAGTGGGCGCATATCACTTTCTGGCTGGATGTCAAAGGCAAATCCCGACAAATTTACATTGACGGTAAGGCAGTCGTAGAAGATGCCGGTAAAGCCGGAATTGAGTACCTTGGGACAGCAGGCGATACGATGGTCGGCTCATGGGGCGCGACCGGACAAAAATTCAACGGGATCATTGATGAGGTTACCGTCTGGGATCGGGCTTTGTCGGAAGACGATATCGCGCGGAGCATGGAAGACCTAACTGCTTTACCTGTGGATCTCGCGGATAAACTCGCAACCACGTGGGCAAGTGTCAAAGCATCGCATTAGATTTCTATGCGCATTGATGTTCCGGTTGTATGTTTAAAATCGGAAAATATGTGCGCACTCCGCGATAGAACCACATTACACGCTCGTAGGGGCTGGGTAACCCAGCCCCTACTATTATAAAAGCATCCTTCCTAAGTCTTTCTGTATCAGTCCTACTATCCGAAGTACTCTATTTAGACATCCCCGAATTTCTTCTGGAACAGTGAGACTGTATCGTGATCGGGATGGTTTGGCAACTCAACCGGTGCCGTCCATTCCTCAGCAACATCTGTTAATTCAACAGGCTTGCCATCGTTTTCCAAGACCGATTTCCAACCTGCAAGGAAAACGTTTGTCTTGTGCAAGAGCTGATCGAATGTCTGCGACATCTCGTTATGGAGTGCCATGTTCTGGAACGCCCAAATCGTTGGCAACCAGATTTCTGTTTTGTCGTAGGGATAGCCAGTCCCCGTGTGGATTCTAAAATTCTCGCCGCCATAGGCTTCCTGCGTATGAATTTGTACTGTGCCCCAAGAACCGCTGACTTGATGGAGAGTGCCGTAAAATTGTCGTCCGTTGTCATCAACATGCTCCAAAGTAATGACCCCGGGTGGGCTATGCCAACTGTCGGCTCGATACGCGACGGACACCACTGAGTTTCCCGCTTCCGCAATCGCCTTACAGACCATATAGACACCGTGAATGCCGTGTGTCGGATAGTCGTCAAACGAGTTGGTCGCTGTGTAGCAGACGACTTGTTTATCGCTTGCCCATGCTTTCGCGCGTGAGATCGCATCGTTGTGCTCATGGCTTGACGGCGCAAGGATGGTCGCACCGCTCTTTTCTGCGAGTTCAACCATTTGCTGCGCTTTGGCGAGTGAGTTTGCAAACGGGCGGTTAATCAAGTTCGGCAGCCCTGCTTCGAGATACGGTTCGTGGAGGATGTGGTTCCACGGATGATTATAATAACCGCCAGAGATCACGCCATCTACTTTTCCCAACATGTCATCAAAATTTTTGACGGCTGTGCATCCGTAAGTTGCTGCGATCGCTTGTGCCTTGTCGTATTCAATATCCCAGCAGTGCGTAATTCGCATGCCTGTGAATGGTGTGTCTTTCTGACCCGCGCGTGGGTTAATATGCGGTGCCCATAGCGGCATGTGCGAATACGAGTCAACGTTCAGAAACCCGACGCGGAAAGGTTCAGAGTTAGGTGCTTGCATGACTATCTCCTTTTATAGTTGTCAGTTTCCAGTCCTCGGTTGTCAGTTGAAAGAAGTGTCTGATGTACGCCAAAATCCTCTCGCACTGATAACTGATAACTTCCTTCACATTTTGACCCAAGTCGAGCCGTTCTCACAAGACTCAACCGTTTTGTAAATGAACTGCATACCCCGCAAGCCATCATAGACTGTCGGGAAATCGTAAGCCTCGGTTGCCATCGGGTCGCCATCAATATATCGCCGGATGGCTTCGCCAACACCGACATAGATCGTCGCGAATGCCTCCAAGTATCCTTCAGGATGCCCTGTCGGAATCCGTGCGCCTGCCGCTGCTGCTTCGGAAAGGTAACCCTGACCGCGGGTAAGCGTCTGCCTCGGTTCACCATAACGATAGAGTTCGAGATAATTCGGGTTCTCTTGCGCCCATTTCACCGCGCCCTGTTCGGCGTAGACGCGGAGCGTGAGACCATTTTCCTCTCCGGTGGCAACCTGACTTATGCTTAAAACACCTTTCCCACCGCCTTTGAAACGGAGCAAGGCATTGACATCCTCATCCAGCACCCTGTCGGGAAGGAAGGTGCTTTTATCAGCACAGAGTTCGGTAATCGGATCTCCGGTGACATATTCGAGCAGGTTAACGCAGTGCGTGCCGACATCGCCCATCGTGCCGCCAATGCCTGACTGTGCTGGATCCACGCGCCATGCAGCCTGCTTCTGACCGAGTTTCTCGTGTGGCACCATTAGGAAGTCCTGAAGATATTCCACGATAACCTTACGGATTTGTCCCATTGAACCTTCAGCGAACAATGCCCGCGCATGCCGCACGAGCGGGTGCCCTGTGTAGTTGTGTGTCAACGCGAAGACAAGCCCCGAATTTTCAACGAGTTGGACAAGAGCCTCCGCCTCGTCAAGACCGTAAGTCATCGGTTTATCGCAAACGACATGGAAACCCGCATCCAAAAAGGTTTTTGCGATCTCAAAGTGGGAGATATTGGGCGTAACAATGCTCACGAAGTCGATACGTTCATTTTCGGGAAGTGTTGCTTCCGCAGCTGCCATCTCTGCGTAACTGTTATAGCAGCGGTTTGGGTTGAGATATAACTCAGCACCGGTGACCCGTGTGTTTTCCGGGTCCCGGGAGAAGCATCCAGCGACGACTTCGATTTGCTGATCGAGCGTGGCAGCGATACGGTGAACGCCACCAATAAACGCGCCTTGCCCACCTCCTACCATACCCATCCGTAATTTCCGTTTCCAAGATTCCATAGTGATTCACTCCAGTTTGGTTATCGGTTATCAGTATTCAGTATTCAGTTAAAGAACCTGCTGATAAGTATGAAACCGTCCTTTAAACAGAAACTGACAAAGCGATCTTCAACTTAAGCCGAGGATGTCTCGGTTTCGCGCCGTATCCGTCTCGCCGCCAGCAAAGTCGTCGAAGGCGACATCCGTTGTTTCGATGATATGTTTGGCAATAAAGGGGGCACCTTCTGCTGCGCCCTGCTCTGGACTTTTGACGCAGCACTCCCATTCCAGGACTGCCCAACTGTCATAGCCTGCTTCAGTGAGGTGTGTAAACACTTGCGTGAAATCCACTTGTCCATCACCGAGTGAGCGGAATCTCGCCGCACGTCCAGCCCAAGATTGGTAACCACCATAAACCCCGACCCGCCCTGTCGGACGGAATTCAGCGTCTTTAACATGAAACCCCTGAATGCGTTCCCCGTAAAGTCGGATGAAGTCGATATAATCGAGTTGTTGGAGCAGAAAATGGCTCGGATCGTAGTTGAGACAAGCGGCGGGGTGGTCGTTCGTATAATCCAAGAACATCTCGTATGTCGCCCCGTCGTAGATATCCGAACCCGGATGGAGTTCGTAGGCGAAGACTTGACCGTTATCGTGTGCCAGATCCAACAGTGGAGACCACCGTGCCGCGAGTTCCTTGAACGCCTCTTCAATGATTCCGTCGGGACGTTGGGGCCAGGGATAAACGGTGTGCCACGCGAAACCGCCTGAAAGTACGGGAATAACATCCAGTTCCATGTTCACTGAGGCATGGATACATTTCGTCAATTCACCTGTTGCCCACGCTGTCCTTTCATCGCCGCGCAAGCCGGGTGGGTGGAACGCCTCAAACATAACTTCATACGCCGGGTGTACAGCCAAGACCTGTCCAGCGAGGTAGCCCGCCACTTCCGTCGCTTCAAGTCCCATCTCCTTAAGTGTTCCTTTAAATTCATCGCAATAGGTTTTGGATTCAGCGGCTTTCCCAAGATCAAGCACACGGTCGTCCCAACCCGGGAGTTGAACGCCTTTATACCCCAAACTCGCGACCCATCGTCCGATGTTTTCTATAGTGTTGTATGGTGCCTCGTCCCGCATGAATTGGGCAAGAAAGATAGC
>VXXH01000493.1 GCA_009835515.1 Candidatus Poribacteria bacterium | reverse complement strand
ATATAGGAATTACCGCTTTTGGGCTGATTCATCAATGTTTGCTCAATTTGCGTAAGTCCTAATAGCAAAAAAGATTTGACTTTGGGCAGAAATTATGGCATGATTAATGCATCACATTGGCAAACATAGTAAGCGTGATCGCAAAATTATGTATCTGCCTATTCATGCAAATCTTAAGGCATACGTCAAAGAATAACTTTGGAAAAATGTAGAACACAATTGGAGGAAGTATGAGCAACGAAAGTAAGTGCCCAGTGATGCACCACGCTCAGGCACGAGGCACCATAGCCAACCAACAGTGGTGGCCGAATCAGTTGAACCTGAAGATGCTCCACCAGAACCCGCCCTCAGCCAATCCTATGGGTGAAGATTTTAACTACGCTGAGGCGTTCAATACACTCGACTTGGCGGAAGTGCAGCGGGACATCGAAAAAGTGATGACGACATCGCAGGAGTGGTGGCCCGCCGACTACGGACACTATGGCCCCCTCTTCATTCGGATGGCGTGGCACAGTGCAGGCACGTACCGGATCGGTGACGGGCGCGGTGGTGGTGCCTCCGGCACGCTCCGCTTTGCACCCCTCAACAGTTGGCCCGACAACGCCAGCCTCGACAAGGCTGTGCGGTTGCTCTGGCCCATCAAGCAGAAGTATGGTCGGAAACTCTCGATGGCGGATCTGATAATTTTTGCCGGGAACTGTGCCCTTGAGTCGATGGGGCTTAAGACCCTCGGATTCGCTGGTGGGCGAGAGGATGTCTGGGAACCCGAAGAAGACATTTATTGGGGATCCGAGACCACGTGGCTGGGCGACGAGCGTTACACCGGCGATAGGGAACTGGAGAATCCGCTCGGTGCCGTTCAGATGGGATTAATCTATGTGAATCCACAGGGACCGAACGCTAACCCGGATCCGGTCGCTGCAGCGAGAGACATTAAAGAGACCTTCCGTCGCATGGCAATGAACGATGAGGAGACGGTCGCGCTCATCGCTGGCGGACACACATTCGGCAAAACCCATGGTGCTGCGGATGCAGACGAGTACGTTGGACCCGAACCCGAAGGTGCTGACCTTGAAGAGCAAGGACTCGGCTGGAAGAACACCTACGGTAGCGGCAAAGGCAGCGATACGATCACCAGCGGGTTGGAGGGAGCCTGGACCACCGCACCGACCCAATGGGACAATAACTTCTTTGAAAACCTGTTCAACTACGACTGGGAACTGATAAAAGGCCCCGGCGGGGCATGGCAGTGGACTCCCAAAGATGAAGCCGCACAAGACACCGTCCCGGATGCTCACGATGCCTTGAAGAAGCACGCCCCTATGATGCTCACGACCGATCTCTCTCTGAAGGCGGATCCAACCTATGAGAAGATTTCCAGACGCTTCTACGAGAACCCCGATGAATTCGCAGATGCCTTTGCTAAGGCGTGGTACAAGCTGACGCACCGCGACATGGGACCTCGCACGCGCTGTCTCGGTCCCTTGGTGCCTGCGCAACCGCAGTTGTGGCAAGACCCCGTCCCTGATGTTGATCATGAATTGATTGACGAGCAAGACATCGCTGCTCTCAAGGACAAGTGTCTCGGATCAGAACTGTCTATTTCTCAACTCGTCTCGACCGCTTGGGCATCTGCGGCAACATTCCGCGGCACGGACAAGCGCGGTGGGGCTAACGGCGCACGCATTCGACTCGCACCGCAGAAGGATTGGGAAGTCAACAAGCCATCTGAACTGCAAAAAGTACTTCAGACCCTCGCGGAGATTCAAGAAGAATTTAATGGATCGCAGTCCAACGGGAAGCAGGTCTCGCTCGCTGATGTGATCGTTCTCGCTGGGGGTGCAGCCGTCGAGGCAGCTGCGAAAAACGCTGATGTTGACATACAGGTTCCCTTCGCGCCGGGGCGCACGGACGCGGTACAGGAGCAAACCGATGTCGAATCGTTTGCTGTGCTTGAACCGACTGCCGACGGATTCCGCAACTATATCGCAAACGGACACGACGGAACAGCCGAAGAACTGCTGGTGGATCGCGCACAAATGCTGACGCTCACCGCACCTGAGATGACCGTGCTTATCGGTGGCTTGCGTGTCCTGAATGCAAACGTCGGTCAGTCCGAACTCGGCATTCTCACTGACCGTCCCGAGACGTTGACGACGGATTTCTTCGTGAATCTGCTTAACATGAATGTCGAGTGGCTACCATCCGCTACAACCGACGGGGTATTCGAGGGACGCCATCGCTTGACAGGCGATCTCAAGTGGACCGGCACCCGGGTCGACCTTGTATTCGGCTCAAACTCCCGACTCCGAGCCATTGCGGAAGTCTACGCATGCGATGATGCCCAAGAAACATTTGTGCGTGACTTCGTCGCTGCCTGGAACAAGGTCATGAATCTTGACCGCTTCGACCTTGCCTAATCTCAACGACGTAAAGACAGTGGGAGCGTGAAACCCGCACGCTTCCACTGCCCTACTTCCTTCTACACCTCTCTCCTTTCATCCATCTTGTAGGAGCGAGTTTTACTCGCGATTTCCCATCTTTTTGTAGGAGCGAGTTTTACTCGCGACTCACACCGACGGCTCTAAAAAATCTTTTGATTTCCTGTCGAAAGTTCCGTACTCCCGTAGGTTGGGTTGAACGGTGTTGAGAAGTCAGATATTCGTCCGTCAAATACACCTCAAAGTCAATATCCTCCCCATATATTCAAGAACATAGTGAGAATGCTTTACGTTTGCGATCTACATTCCTAACCGGGGTCCCCACCCGTTACGGGAAAGGGCACCGGATCCTCAACAAAAAAACGAGAAATTTGATAATTCCTTAAAACTGAATGGCACTGCGGCTCTAAAGAATCTTGTTGATTTCCTGCCGAAAGTGTGGGAAAATGCAGGAAACATTCCAACCCCAATGTTTTGCAGATGGGAGAATCATGAAAAACGATAAGAAAACAATCTTTGGATGGTGCATGTACGACTGGGCGAATTCAGCCTACATCACGACCGCCGCTGTCGCTTTATTGCCCGATTATTTCGCAAGAGCCGTTGTCGGAGAAGCCGGTGTTGACATCCTCGGCACGAATGTGAGTGCTACGGCGTTGTGGAGCTTTATGTTAGGTGGGGCGGCATTCCTTGTCTTCCTGTTTGCCCCTGTGCTTGGGGCGGTTGCCGATTTTTCCTCAGCAAAGAAGCGGTTTCTCACAAGCTTTGCGTATGCTGGTAGTCTTTTCGCAATGATGCTCTATTTTTGCGGATCCGGCGATGTAACGTTAACTGTCGTGCTATTTATGAGTACGCAAGTCTGTTTTGTCGGTGCTAATGTCTTCTACGACGCCTTTTTACCACAGATCGCCTCTGAAGATAAACTCGATTCCGTCTCCGCCAGAGGCTATGCGTTCGGCTATATCGGGGGTTCACTGCAATTTGCTATCGCCCTCGGATTGGTTGCGATGCATGAGACAGTCGGTATTAGCCTAACGATGGCGGCACGTATCGGGATGGCGATGACAGGCCTCTGGTGGGGAGGGTGGACCTTGTTGACAATGAAATATCTAAAAGAGGTCAAAACGCCATATCAACTTCCAGAAAAGTACCGCCAGCAACCGAAAGTTTTAGCGTATCTCACTGTCGGTATCAGTCGGACAATCGCAACAGCGAAAAAGGTCGGACGTTTTAAACACCTTACCCTTTTCCTCATCGCTTATATGGTCTACAATGACGGTATCCATACGGTTACCAGTATGGCGACAATTTACGGCACTGAGGAATTAAAACTTACGACGACAGCACTGATGGTGACGCTCCTGCTTGTCCAAGTCGTGGCAATTGGCGGCGCACTGATCTTCAGTCGTCTGGCAAACCGGATTGGTGCTAAGCGATCTGTGATGTTTGCTTTGGTGCTGTGGAGCGGTGTTGTCACTTATGGGTATTTCATCCATACCGCAACAGAATTCTTTGTTTTGGGCATGGTTGTCGGGGTCGTCCTCGGCGGGACACAGGCGTTGAGTCGTTCCTTCTACGGCGCGATGATTCCCGAAGAGGCGAGCGCAGAATTCTACGGTTTTTATTCTGTCTTTAGCAAATTTTCGTCCATTTGGGGACCTGTGACTTTTGGCGTTATCAAGCAGGTCACAGGCAGTGCACGCCTGGCTATCATCTCATTAATGATTTTCTTTATCGTTGGATTGGTGCTGTTACGGTTTGTCGATGAAACAAAGGCAAAAGCGGATAGGGATAAGTTTGCATTCTGACAGGTTTGGAACCCCGCCGGATCCTCCTATGTAGTGGCAGAATAGTAGTATTAACCTTTGAAAACAGAGCACTGACGCGAGCAGATAACCTTAAGGCGTTATATTGCTGCTGTGTAC
>VXXH01000537.1 GCA_009835515.1 Candidatus Poribacteria bacterium | reverse complement strand
GAGTTAATCGTGTGTTTGATAAAAGCCTGATTGAACTGAGACGCTCACCGATGTGCTAAATAAAAATAACTTCAGGTTTTTGCGGTAGTCTTTTTAAATACCCAAGTGATTTGCTTGTTGGATTTCGTAAATGCGCCTCTTATACCGTCAGCGTAACTGCATCCTGCTTTGCAATTTCCTTGATATGACCGTACGCCGCAGATTCCACCAATTCCAATGTCTCAGGCGATAACCGATCCAGAATAGGTTGTGGGAAGCTATGTGCACCCGTGTATTGTGGAAAATACCGCAACACGAGGAACCTTCGATCCCGATCTTTCGGCTTCCAACGTAGCACACCGTGCGTGAGTAATTCCGAAATAATTACAATATCGCCAGCCTTCGGTGTAATATTGACAAAAACAGGATCGTCAAGCGGATCAATACCGTCCGCCTCGTCAAGTGTCAGCAGCTCCTCGGGTCGCTTAAACTCACTCTTATGTGAGCCGGGAATTACGATGAGTCCACCATCACCCGGATACACGTCCGTAAAATACGGAAAACAGACGAAGTTATCGCAGTAGATACGTCCGCTGTCAACCTCGTAACGTGTGCTATACCATCCATAGTCATCGCGGGCACAGTGCAGTCCACCCGGATTCACACTTGCGCGTTCACCAACCTGCCACAAATCGTATTTATCGTGCTTCAAGGAACCCCTACCAAACCGTGGTTGGTTGGCTGTCAACTCTTTAATAATCGGCCACAGTGCCGTATGCATCGTTAAGCATTCAAGCGATTTATCGAAAGCAAATCCGTGTTGATGGAGTCCTTTCTGCTCAAAGCCTGGTGGCAATTCATCAGGCGGTGTCGTTATGTATCTATCGACGGCTTCAGCGGCTTCTGCTAATGCATCGCCAGTGATGACGTTTTCTAAGTGGAGATATCCTGTTACATCAAACAGGTAACGTTGCCTGGGTGTCATAGTTGATTTCCTTTATTTCTCGCGTTCTTCGATAATTGCGCGACTAAACTCGTTCCCTTCCGGCTGGATGCCGTTACGGACCATCCGTGCTTGGAGCTCTTCAGCAGGAATCGGTTCCCCGGAAATTCCCATCCGCTCAAGGATTTTCCGAGCAACTTCTGCATCTTGCTTGTTGTTTTCCATCTCTCATCCTTCAGTAGGGTTACAGTGCCATATCAAACGCTGTGCCGGTTACGTTGCCTTTTACATAAGCATCACGGAAGAGGGTCTGGCGTTTCGGAGGCATCTCCGCAAGTAACGCTTGCGGCGGTCTCGACAGGGTCCACCGCTTATCTACTGAGTTATAAGCATTGAAAATAGCGACCCGATCAACATCAGGGTTTTGCCATGCTTGTCCACTATGCGTAATTGCTTCTGTGAAGATAATAACAGACCCAGCAGGACATGAATAGGTGTCCCAAAATTCCCAGCCTTGCGTATGTGCATCCTCTGGCGCAGTATAAGCCGCTTTGTGGCTACCCGAAATAAACAGCGTGCCGCCGTCGCCTTTTTTCACAGGGTTAAGTTCCCATACAACACGCGTCAAACCGCTATACGCTTGTCCCGGTAAACACTGGTATTGGTGGCAATCACCCGGCATCCGAAACATACCGTTACCGTTATGCGGACTAAATGTGAAGGGCGGATCGTCCGTTGCAGAACGCAATGCCATAAAACTCATCTCCATGCGGAAACCGTAGCACGTATCCGAGGCGAGATACGGTGATGCGAGAAATTCGTTCCCGAAGGCTACCACAACCGGATGGTCTGTTAATTTCTCCAAAGCACCACCGTAAGTTGATCGATGGTGTTGTGGAATTGATTCAGGGTCGTTTTTTAAGCGATAACAGAAATCGCGCATCTCCTCAACCTCTGATTCTGTTAACACACCCGGCACCAAGAGCCATCCGTTTTTGTCAAAGAGATACTTCTGTTCTTGTGTTAAAGGGACAACAGGTTTACCATCAGCGTTGGTTTGTGTAATATCAGCCGCCGCCGTTGCCAACGGATTTCCGAAATCTTTGTTGAATCTAATGCCTAACTGTTCTGCCATTGTGTAAATCCTTCTCCCGTCGGAACATTTTATAGGGACAGTGTATACTTTCTACATGAAACTAATGAATACGCGCGCCCGTAAAATAATCCGGATTCGCCCCCATTTTTTCTAAGAGTGGCGCGGTCACTGAGTCAAGACTCTCAATCACATCATCAGACGGTGTGTATTCGACAACATGCAGGTTTTCTACCAGTTCATTTATATTTCGGGTACCGACGAGCATGCACGTGATACCCGGTCTCGCCATCGCCCAAGCAATCGCAAGCCGAGCCATAGGGACCTGTTCAGCCTTGGCGATTTCTCGGATAGCCTCCAGCGTCTCAAACAGCTCTTCTTCGGCACCCTCTTCACCGTGCGAAGCCTGTGCTCGGTCATCTCGGAAATGGCGAAATCGAGAATGCACCGGCGGTATCTCCTCTGCACTTTTGTACTGTCCAGTCAAAATCCCCTGTAACAGCGGCATATACCCCAAGATGCCGACATTATGCTCTCGGCACAGTGGGAGTAGTTCAGGTTCTATTGCCCGCGACAAGAGGTTATAGCAGAGTTGATTCACGGCAATAGATGCTCCTGTCTCAAGTGCTGCCGTGAGCTGCTCCACCCCGAAGTTGCTGACACCGATAGCACGGATGAGTCCATCTTCCTGTAGGCGTGTAAGTTCAGCCATACTCTCTTCAATAGCAATTTCATCGTCGGGCCAATGGATCATATAGATGTCTACATAATCCGTTTGCAAGCGTTCAAGGCTCGCTTCGCAGCGTTCGCGTATCGTAGCGGGATCAGGTTTGCTTACCTTCGTGCCGATGACCGCTTCGTGTCGTCTGTTTTTGAGTGCGACAGCAAGTGCCTCCTCGCTCCGTCCGTTATTATACCCCTCTGCCGTATCGAAAAAATTGATGCCTGCATCCAACGCCGCGTTGGCAACAGCAGTAACATCCGACTGTGCCTGCGGTCCCCAATAATCACCACCACCGTACGACCAGCAACCGATCCCCATCACTGAGATCTCAATCCCAGATTTTCCACATGTACGCATCTCCATTTTTCAGCCTCCATGATGTATAAGCGAGTCGAAAGACTTCGCACGAAGCTGGTAAATTACGCCAATTCTGCACAGAGTTCCGTAATTAACTGGGCATTTTGACCGATCTGATCGCCGAATTGTTGATACATACCGAGCAACAACGGATCAATCGGTTTGGTGTTTTCTATCGCGAACTTTATTTCTGTCCGAATCTGTTCCGGGCTTCCGATTGTCCTACCCGCCGCAAGCACTTTGAAGAGGAGGCACGGCTTCTCCGTACGTTGGATCGCCTTACACATCTCATCGCGATCTTCCCGCGCGTAAATTTCACCCAACGGTGCGTAGCCAAATTTTTGGGTAAATTTTTCGCTACCACCGTGGAGATTATAGAGGCCTGTCATGTAATAGTCTATATCCCACGCCTCGTCTTCAGCGATGTGCAAAAGTTTCGGATCATGCACAGATAAACCGACCAAAACACCGGTATCGCGAATCCGTTTAAGAATGTCTTGTAGGAAATCAAGTCTGTTTTCGCGTAAACATCTTTGCCCAACACCACCACCGTGGGGTGCCATACCGAATGGGTTGTGTTTCGCAGCTTCAAAAACATGGTCGGGATCCTCGTACCAGCGGGAGCCTTGGCTAAGACAGAACCAGTTGATCGTGCCACCCGCATCTCGGTAAAGTTGGAGATCAGACATTGAACGATCTGTCATACTATTCTGCCAAGAATTGATCCCGACTTCCTCCGCCCGTTTGAGCGTCGCCACGACTCGCTCCGGTGTATGATACGCCTGCTGATGCTGTGAAAGGAGTTGGTTGAAGTGAGAATAGCCGTAAATCGGGTTGTCCCCGATCACTAATTTACTGATCTGATGATCACAAAAAGAGACTTTTGGTAAGGTTGTCACTGTTTATCCTCCAAGCGAGAAAACACGTTTTAAAGACATGGCTAATCGAACAGAAATCCTTCCAAAACAGATGCGTCAATTGCTTGCACGAGATGCATCGTCAAATCCAATGCTGCCGTGTAGTCATCGGTGTTAATGATTGAGACATGGCTATGGATATAACGGGACGGGACACCGAGTACCACGGATGGCACCCCTCTCCCGAATTGATGGATTGCGCCGCCATCCGTCCCACCGGATTGACGTACGCCAAGTTGATAGGGTATCTCATGTTGCTTTGCTGTCTCAACCACAAAATCCGCCAATTTGGGGTTGACAATCATTGAAGAATCAATAATCCGAATTTGTACACCGCCGCCAAGTTTCCCTTGTGT
>VXXH01000064.1 GCA_009835515.1 Candidatus Poribacteria bacterium | reverse complement strand
ATTCTAAGATAAAAGTTCAAAATAAGCCTCCGATATTGTTATCGCGACCGGGAGATCGCTCCTACTGCGACGGGCGATGAAGCGCCCTACTACGAACCAGAATAACTAAAACGCAAAGTACACAGAGCACTAACGTATATCTGTTGTGATAAAGACAGCGTTGAGGACATCGCGCTCCTGCTGTCCAGAGGGTTTGTTGATGACGGTATCGTTAACAACGAAGGTGCTGGAGGAGCCGCCGTCAAGATTGATCGCTTCGGTTGCGCCGAGTTCAATGAGAATGCTGGCGAGTTCGTAGAGCGTTAGACCGGTGCTATACTTCGGTTGCCGTCCATCGGCGACGACGAGAAAAAGTTTGTCGGCATTGTAAGCGAGCGCGGTTCGGGGTTCATGGCTGAGGTTTAGTATCGGTGTCCGTTTGCCCGGGGTATGCCGTTTCTCTTCGCTGTGCATTTTCGCCAGCGTCTCATTTATTTTACCGTCCTTGAGGAGTCGGAGCCGTCCGCCGATAGCGTGTTGGACGTGATTCCATTCGGGTGGTGAGAGGGTGAGTTTGAGCGTACCGCCTGCGCCATCACTGAACTGAGACACGCTTGGGTCTTTGAGTCGTGCGTTAATCCAGAGAATTGCGCCGTCTCTTGGAATTACGCTGTTCCCATCGCGTGAGACCTGTTCGACACGGTACGGGTGCATATAGTCTGGTGTCAACGGAAGTGAGAGACCACTAATTATCGCCTCTATGCCTCGGCGACGGTTGGTACGTGTAGATTCGCCGAGCCGTGGTGTGTAAAGCGTTACCTGACACCCGTCAAGCCGACGCTGATTGATGCATCCGAGCGAGAGTGTATGTGTGCCGATTTGAATGTTGGCTTCCATTCTTACTGTGGAACTTAAGAATTCGCCCGATTCGGTTACGCCGAAGCACGCATCGGTATCCGTCGGTTGTGTAATCAGTTCACCGTCTTGAATATGTAAATTCTCTAACACGCCGCCGTAGCCGCGCATATCGCCGAGGACTCCAAAACCGCCGTTAACCGCGACAAGGACACGTCGATCATCGCGTTGGTTACGACGGTTCGCCATAGAACGGACGGTCTCTTTCCCTAAAACTTGCGCATTTGCGAGTGCCACCTCAAAGTGTAGTGTGGGTTCATTGCGGGACATCTCGGCGACGTAAAGCACACACGTCTCGACATCCCAATTGTAACGATAGAGATGAAGTCCAGCAGTAAGATCAGGAAACAGCACCTCTTTTTTGCCATCACCGTGGGCGATGGTGGCAGCCATTAAGAGGAGACAGATGAGAGTAGTGAATTTATGCTTTACGGAAAATTTCAACAGCAAAGTAGTCAATGGGTTGCTCTATAGGGGGATGTAATTTTTTGACGGTGAGATGCACGGCATCCACCGCGAATTGCTCTAAAATTACGGAGGCTATCTTTTCAGCGAGAGCCTCGATGAGTTGGAACGACTGCTGCGTACCAATCTCAACGATGCATGCTACGACTTCGGCGTAATTGACCGTGTCAGTGAGTGCGTCGGTATTGCCGGGGTTAACAAGGGCGCGCCCTAAAGTTGCATCGACTTCATAATGGCCACCAACTTGCCGTTCCGCTTCGGGAACGCCGTGGTGGCCATGAAATCGTATGCCTTTGAGGATGAGTTTGTCCATTTTTCGTGAAGTTAAAAAGGTCGGGGTTAGAAATCCCTCCTACAAGTTAACCTTATTCTTCGGCAATCTCTCCGAAGGTATAGGCAGGGTCATTCAGGTCTTTGACCTGTTTCCCGTTCTTTCCGCCGGTATAATCAATGGCGCGGATCTTCCAGTCCTTGCCGTCCTTTTCAATTGCGGAGATTAGATCGCCCCGCTGGTTGCCCCACGCATATGCGCCTCGCAAGACGGCTTCTTTACCTCTTGCATCAATGGCGATATAGGAGATATCAACCGTCACTGCTCCTGCGCGGAGTCGGAAGATTCCCTCCCACGCTGCTGTTACCGCCTTCCATCCGTTATTTCTTTCAAAAGTGCCAGCCCAGAAGGTCCAGGCAGTGAAAACGTCGTCTGATTCACTTTTGAACCAAACCTCTGCGAGGGTATCAACATCTTTGCCGCCGTGAGCGGTAGCGTACACGCCGTAAAGGTCGCGAATTGCCTCTTCTTCAGCAGCGAAGTCAATGTTTCTTTCAACTACTGCTGGCTCTGTGGGTTGTGAATCTGTAGTCGTTGCGGTCTTTGTTTCTGCGGGTTCAGAGTCATCATCGTCTCCGCCACACGCAATCATGCCTGTGACAAGCAGCATGACGATGAAATAATAAATCGCCTTCGGTCTCATAGTTTACCTCCTGCGTTCCGTCCAAATAGGTGAATAACATTCACACGCTTCTTTTATTTTAGCAGCATCTAAGATAAAAATCAACTTAATTTTAGTTTTCAGGGGATTGGTTGTCAGTTATCAGTAGGGTCGCGATTTGGAGAGTGCTCCTACAGCGGAAAATCTAAAATTTCAGAAAACCAAATGAAAGTTGTTTTACAACTGATTTTGTGATATACTTTTAGGGCAGTTGGGATGCTGTTAATCGTTAAAATTCTGTTGGAAAGGAATCCTTATGAACGTTACAGTCAAATACTTTGCTGTATGCCACGAAATGCTGGATAGATCCGAAGAAGAGATGGATCTACCGGAAGGTGCTACTGTCAAAACGATTTTAAAACGGCTTGAAGAAGAATGGCCTGAAATTGCTGAGTTTTATGAAGTGATGCAAATGTCTGTCAATTGGGAATACGCTACGGAAAATACCGAACTTGCCGAGGGAGACGAAGTGGCTTTAATTCCGCCTGTAACGGGAGGTTGCGATGTTTAAAATAACGACCGAAGTCATCACAGGTGCAGAAGTGCGCGAAGCAGTAGAAGGCCCAGATGCTGGCGCGGTGGTGCTATTCTTCGGTACAGTTCGGAACAACACCGATGGGAGAGCGGTAAAATGCCTTGAATATGAAGCATATCCGCCGATGGCAGAGAAGAAGATGTCGGAAATTGCGCAGGAAATCTCGGAGAAATGGGGGCTTGACCGTGTTGCGATGGTTCACCGCGTCGGGAAGTTAGAGATCGGCGAGGTGAGTGTGGCCGTAGCAGTTGCGTCTCCGCATCGCAAAGACGGGTTTGAAGCCTGCAAATATGCGATGGACCGCCTCAAGCAGATTGTACCGATCTGGAAGCGCGAGATCTGGGCAGATGGCGAGGCGGAATGGGTGAAACCGGATGCGGTCTTTTTCGATGCGCCTAAGGGACACAAAACCGGTCTACAAACTGACTAAAGATTGAGACGGCTTTTGGGAACTGGTCTAACGTCATCCACTCATCAACGGTATGCGCCTGTAGAATACTGCCGGGTCCGATGATAACGGTTTCCATGTGCTGTGCGAAGACGGCAGCATCGGTGCCATAAGCGACGGTTTGAGGTTCAGTGTCCCCGGTTATTTCAAGAGCTGCTTGGATAATCTCCGCCTCGGGTGGCGTGCGTACCGGAGGTGCATCAATATACACATCGAATATTAACCCATGCTTTTCAGCCGAGTTCCGCGCGCGGTCTATCCATTCTTGCGAGTTATCGCCCGGCATTGGACGGTAATTGATACAACACACGCTTACCGGTGAAGTAATATTCCCTGGGCACTCACCATCACTGATAGTGATATTCCAATCCGTAAAAGCTGGCGTGAATTCATCGTTGAAATACCGAGTATCGGTTGTCAATTCGTGATAAATATCCCGCATTTCTGCGAGAAACGGAATTAACTTTAGATTGGCGTTGTCGCCTTCACCTGTACTGCTGTGCGCTGCGCGCCCGTGGGCTGTGGCAGTAAAGCGGACAGTCCCTTTGTGGGCATATACTGCTTGGAGTTCCGTTGGTTCACCGACGATGCCATACTTTGGAAAGCCGTGCTTTTTGAACATCTGCGATTTTTCGGCAACAGCGATTGCCCCGAGGTAGCCCACTTCTTCATCCGCCGTGATGACAACGTAAAGGGGTGCCGTCAACTTTGACGCTGTATAGCGCGAAGCAACCTCAATCATACAAGCGACGCTGCCTTTCATATCGCAACTGCCCCTACCGTACATCTTCCCATCAGCGATCCGTGCCTCAAACGGATCCATCGACCATCCGATAGCAGGAACAGTATCTATGTGTCCGAGGAGTGCTAACCCGCGTTCACCTGTATCAGGTCCTTTGCGTCCGATGAGATTTACCTTCAACACACCGGCTGGATCTCTGTATTCAACCCGTTCTACCTCACAATCAATGGCTTCCAAGGTTTCGGTCAGAAAATCCATGACTTCCACGTTGCTGAGTGGACTTACTGTATTATACCCGAT
>VXXH01000491.1 GCA_009835515.1 Candidatus Poribacteria bacterium | reverse complement strand
AGTCAAATATATTTTTTATCGTGAGTTTGATAAATAAATGCGTAATTTTCTCCATTCGGTGATACACCTGCTTGATACCGAACAACTTGACGCGTCTCGTCTACTTACAATCCTGCAAATCCCGATTCTGACAATTCGTTGACAAAATATTTACGCATCTCACCGACAACCGATAACCGACAACCGAAAACGACTACAATTTTCCCTTGACTTTCAAAACATAAATGATTAAAATCAGAGGCATACAAAACAGAATGAGGAGATATGAATGAGAACAGTTAAGTTAGGTTTGATTGGAGCGGGTGGTATTGCACAGGCACACTGCGGCACACTTGCCGACATCAAAGGTGCTGAAATTATTGCCGCCGCCGACCTTGTCCCCGCAAACCTGGAGCGCGCAAAAGAACGGTGGGGTATCAAACGCACGTTCAACGATTACAACGAAATGCTCAAAATGGACGAGATTGAGGCGGTCTACGTCTGCACCCCAACAGGTGTACACGCAGCGCCAACAGTCGCTGCGCTGAACGCAGGCAAACACGTTTTCTGTGAGAAGCCGATGGAAGCGACGTTGGACGCTGCCGCTTCAATGTGGCGTGCTGCAAAAGAAAACGATAAGATATTGATGGTCGGGTTGAAACTCCGTTATTCGCCACAAGTGATTAAGGCAAAAGAGATCGTTGACGCTGGCACACTCGGCGATATCTACTACGTTGAGACCGTGGCGGATCGGCGGCGCGGGAACCCCGGCGGCAGTTTTATCCGAAAGGCGACAGCGGGTTTAGGCGCGTCTGCGGACATCGGCGTTTATGCGCTTGACACTGCCCTCTATCTGATGGGACACCCGAAACCTGTTGCCGTTTCCGGTATCACCTCTAACTACTTGAGTCTGCACAATACATGGAACCCTGCTCTTAAAGAGACCGAGGTCGAAGATTTCGGTGTCGGTTGGGTAGTCTTTGAAAACGGCGCACGTATGGTCTTCAAGACGTGCTGGTGCATGAACATGGATTCGCTCGGTGGTACGATATTCCTCGGCAAAAAAGCGGGATTACGTCTCGGTATCGGTGAAGTTCGTGGCCCAGAGGAAGGCGTACGCGTCTATGGCGATAAAGACGGCGAGATTTTTGATCAAGAGTTCACGAAGTTTGAATCCGTAAGCGTGTTCCATGAAGAAGATTCAGCGTTTATTGACGCTGTTCGTGAAGGTAAACCCTCACCGATTGATCCGTACGGTGTGATGCTTACCAACGTTATCATCCAAGGGGTTATCGACTCCTCGAATGCAGGCGGACGTGAAGTCGCGGTGACAGTGCCAACACTGTAGTGAACACAATATCATGGTGCGAGGTCGTTGTGCCTTGCACCTTCTTCTGCACGCTATTTCGCTATCCTTTTTCGCCTTCGCTGACTCTATATAATATATGTACGTATAACAGAGGTTTTTCAGGATGAAGTTTATTGAGGTTGCGGGTAAAAAACGCAAATTGGCCTCCCGATTTGCACGGTTGTTCGCGTTTCTCATAGATGGAATGCTCGTCGCAGGTGTGCTATCAATTTTGGTTTTTCTCTTTGATGCAATGGGTTCCGGTATTGGTCCCAGTCTTATTCGGATTGGATTGCTCAGTGCATTGCTGTGGACACTGGGTCCTAAAACTAACATAGATGAAGACGCGTCGTTCCCTCTCGTGCAAATGTCTATAATCGGTCTTTTCGGACCGTGGCTGAACTATGGTTTAGACACTCTACTCTGGGGCGGTGCAGCCATAGGGGCAGCTATTCTGCTTTTTATGGATGGCTTTGGCGATGGACAGGGCCCCGGCAAAAAATTGATGTCCCTACAAGTACTTCGATTGAAAAATGGTAAACCCTGCTCCTTTAAAGATTCTTTTATTCGTCGTCTGACAAGCATCTTTCAACCCCTGGATTCCTTCTGGACATTTGGAAAACAACGGCAGCGGATGGGAGATAAGTTCGCAGAGACGGTTGTGGTAAAGCTTGACCCAGTGCCAGAAGTGTTGGAAACCGAAACCAAAGATCCTGAGAAAATTTTAGAGAATACTATCGTTGAGATGACAAACCGGCTTTCAGATGCACGCCAGAAAGTTGATGCCTCTGTAGATGTCGAAAAACTGTTTAAGAATGCTTATGAAGGTGCTGTCGCCCAAGCGAGCGGATGGCAGGAGCGCGCTGTTATTAATCTGAAGGCGGAACGTGAAGATTTGGCGCGTGAAGACCTCGAAAAACGAAACGAATACCAACGATTAGCAGATAAATATAAAACGCAGTGGGAAGATCAAAAACAGGTCGTTCAATCCCTCAGCAACCTTCTTGAACATCTTCAACAGAAAATGACAGAAGCTGAAGGGAAAAAGGCAGTTGTCGTTGCCCAACACAGAAACATTGATGCCGAAAGCCATATCCGTGAGATGCTGAAAGAAATGCAAGATAGTAAGGGGTTTGAAACGCTGGCAAAGATGGAGCGGGACGCGACGGAGGCGGCTACTTTAGCGAAAGCTGCAGCTGAAGTAGATGTTGAATACCAAGACAGGAAATTAGAACGCGATTTTGCGAGCTATGCTGAAGAAGCATCGCTTGACAAAGACCTCACTGAATTGAAAGCCAAATTACAGGAATAAAAGTTCATCCGGCGGGCATCGTACAAATACAAAAGATTTTTAGGATTCAAATATGAAGTCTATCAAAATTGCAGGGAAAAAATTCAAATTAGCATCTCGACTGACACGGCTATATGCCCTCTTCATAGACATCGCGCTTATCGGTGCCGCGCAATCAGTTTTAGGGTTGCTTTTATCAATTGTAGCTCTTCTATTATTCGGTATAGGATCCTTCGGATCACCTCAGTCGTTGCTAAGCATCGGTGGACTCAGCATCTTTGCCTTTCTGTTCAGTATCGTTTTGTGGATATTTGGTCTGTTTTTTATCGATGGTTTCAGAAAGGGGCAGGGCATAGGAAAGAAGTTGTTGTCCCTACAAGTGCTTCGTTTGAAAGATGGCAAACCGTGTACTTTCAAAGACGCTTTTCTTCGCCGTTTCGCGGGTCTCCTCCAACCCTTTGACTTACTCTGGTTCCTTGGTAAAAAACAGCAACGCCTCGGAGATAAGTTCGCAGAGACGGTTGTTGTGGAATTTGAACCGGAACCGGAACAGACTGAAGGTGAAACTGAAGACCCAGTGAACGTTTTAGAGAATGCCATCGTTGAGATGAAAAATCGGCTCGCGGAGGCGCGCGAGAAGGTTGATGCCTCTATTGGCGTTGAAAAACAGTTTCAAGATGCTTACGAAGACGCTGTTGTCCAAGCGGATCGGTGGCAAGACCGCGCTGTTATCTCCCTGAAAGCAGGACGTGAAGATTTAGCACGCGAAGACTTGGAAAAGCGGAATCAATACCAGCGATTGGCAGAACAGTACAAAACACAGTGGGAAGAACAGAAACAGATCGTCCGATCTCTTAGCGACCTGCTTGAGCACCTACAACAGAAGATGACGGAAGCACAAGGGAAAAAAGCATCCGCGGTCGCGAAACATAGAAACGTTGATGCTGAAATTCATCTGCGCGAGATGTTGGAAGAGATTCAGGACAACAAGACATTTGAGACGCTGGCAAAGATGGAGCAAGACGCGACTGAGGCGGCTACTTTGGCGAAAGCAGCTGCTGAGGTAGATGTTACGTATCAAGATGCGAAATTAGCGCGCGAATTCGCGGGTTATGCTGAAGAAGCATCAATTGACAAGGACCTTGCCGAATTAAAGGCGAAAGTGCAGTAAGTAGAAATCCGTGTCGTCGATTTCACATAGCAGTATCATAATATTTGTTCAGAGAGAATTTTTGACAGCGATTTGGTTAGCCTATTATATCATAGGGCATTATCTTTCTAACCCAGAACGCTCTGGTTCTGATACTGGGCCATTTGATTTTACTTATATCAGAAAAAATTTAAAGGAGTTTCATAGTGTTTATTGAAATTATCAATCCGGATGAAAGGTATAAGAACTCTTACCGAGGGATGGTGAATATTGAGTACGTCCATCAGATTAAAATAATTAGGGGAAGACATCGTCAGTATGAATTACACATTAATCTGTCAAATTCGCCCAGTATAGAACTGATTGGGACAAAAGAAGAGTGCGAACAATTCTACGCTGAACTGAAAGGGGTATTGAACACACATAAACAATTGTCCAGAACGGATACGCTTATTTTTCCACCGCAATTGCCATCACAACCACCAACAGACGTGGATGAAGAAGAGGTCTGATCATGTCTCACTCTCCTTCTGAAACTGATCTGTAGCACTCATTAGCACCTTTTTTAGCAAGGATAGATTCTCATACAGAAGAAGGGGTTTCCAACAATGTCCATTATTAAG
>VXXH01000819.1 GCA_009835515.1 Candidatus Poribacteria bacterium | reverse complement strand
TGAATGTATCGCTCTTCAAGTCTGCTTTTGCGAGTTGTTTTGTTTTGAATGTTTTTTCAGCAAATTCCAATGCGGGTGCAGTAAAATCACCTTCTTTGCCGAGATTAATAAACCCGACTTCCACTGCAGCGTTACCCATACTTATACCAAAACAGAGAAGAAATGTCAAATAAATTACAATTTTCCGTTCCATGCTCGCTCCTTATGTGTTTACGTAAGGCAAAGGGTGTGCGCTTGCATATTTACAATAGCACATTGGACAGTCAGACTTCTCTTTCATGTCTCTACCTATAGATAATATCATGCAATCACGTTTTTGTCAAAGTATTCTGAACCGCAGATTTTCGCAGATTACACAGATTACGCGGATTTTAAGGAACCATCTGCCAAATTAACGCTAAATGTGTTTCGGCATTTGAGATAAACCGAGTTTACAAGGTTTCCCTCCCACAAGAGAACATGCTTGCATTCACTTATAAATGCAAGTCCGGTTTGTCTTGGCACTTTTGGAGTCGTTGGTTTCCCATTCTCACGAAACTCGGTTCAATTTCAAACCCGATAAAATCCCGTTGATGTCGCTGACACACCACGGGACAGGTACCTACGCCTGCAAAGGGATCCAGCACCAGATCACCGGGTGATGAACTTGCTAACACAATCCGCTCGATTAACCGCTCAGGTTTTTGGATTGTATTAAGTACCTTCCTGTTCACTAACTCCTTCGACTTATAGGTTAGCTGCTTTATATCACCCCAGACATCGCCGGGATTCTTCCCTTTTGGGTTGTATTTCGTTTTGCCAAATTTGCCATTTGTTACGGACGGCACATTTTCACAACGAAGTCGATGTTCTAACTCAACAAGCTGCGAGACTCTGATAGCATCCAAGTTATAGCATTGTGGCTTTTTGCCTTTGACGAAATAGCAGATAATGTCGTAGTTATTGGTGTAATTGATGCGTCCTTGTGCAAGTCTGCTTGGCTGATACCATACAATTTTTGAACGAAGATTTAAAAATTTCCGATAGTCTATAAAGTCAATACAATCCGATTTACCGAACAGATAGAGTGCGCCCCCATCCTTCAATTTGGGTGCGAACTTTTCGATGAGTGTGAGGTTAAATTCTTGAATTGAGGAAACTTCATCCCACGAATTCTCTGTTACACCATACGGACCATCGCATACAATCAAATCTACTGAAGCATCTTGTACCTCTTTCAGCAGTGTAAATGTATCGCCACAATGAATGGTATTGCGTTCAAGCATAATACGGCAGAACGTCCTTTAGATTTACATCGGTCCCACCCGGCGCGGTCCTATATCCATACCGAACATAGACGCGTCGAAACTCAGTTTTAACAGATCCATTTTGATGTCCTGCTTATCGGGTGTATGCCAGAGATTGTCAAATTCGTTGGGATCCTCGATCAAGTCGTAGAGTTCTCCCTCCTCGTGTCCGTGATAAACTACTAACTTGTAACGCTCATTTCGGTACATTGTTGCGAAAGAATGGTCGCGGCCATTGACAGCGTCATAGTATTCACACCGGACAAAGTCGCGATGATGGTCTGGATCGGTTTCACCTCGGAGGATAGGCAGTAGCGATCGCCCGTGCATTCCTTCAGGTGGCGTTAATCCGGCTAACTCCAAAAGCGTCGGTGCTTTATCAACGAGTTCAACGAGTGCATCGCTTTTTAGACCGTTCACAAACTGCCCTTGCCACGAAAAAATCAGAGGGACCCTGACCAAACCTTCGTAGAATCGGCAGCCTTTCTGAATCAATCCGTGGTCGCCGAGTGTTTCTCCGTGGTCGCTGGTGAAAATGATGACGGTATTTTCGCGTTGCCCTGTTTCCTCAAGCGTTTCGAGCATCCTACCCAGCTGCTCGTCAATGAGTTGGATCATCGCGTAATAAGCGGCTTTGAGTGTCTTGGCATCCCTTGCACCGACTGCCTTCGTCTCTTGGCGCGGCGTTTGCCCTTTCCCAGTAACCGGTGGGGACCCCGGTAAGATCGGGCTACGGATGTCTAATGCGTCTGGTGTGCGAACTTTGGATTGAAAATCGACTGCTTGCAATCGGGTTTGCTGTTCAAGATCACTATCTCGGAAGAGCGGTTCTGGCATCTCCGCCGGATCAAATTGGTCTCGGTGCATCTGTGGCGGATTAAACGGCGGATGTGGATCGTAGATATTGACACTCGCGAGCCACGGGCTATCACGTTCTTCACGGATGAACTCAATTGTCTTTTCCGCACACCACGTCGTCTGATGTAACTCTGCTGGCACGCCTTCTGGATTTCGATTCAACTCGCCTAAAATATAGCCTTTCGAGCGCACCCAATCTGCGTAGTCGTGTCCGTGTTCCCAGTCGTCTCTTGGTGCGTGGCTGTATTGCCAATAGCGGTATCCGTCATCTGTTCGTGGCTCTATTCGCCGATAAGCACTTGCGAGATGGAGTTTGCCAATCAGCCCGCAATCATAACCAATGTCTGTGAGGGTACGTGTCACAAGCGGATACGCGTCTGGAAAGAAATCGTTTCCGTTGCGATTCGCGTGTGTTGCGTTGGGATACATGCCTGTGAGAAAACTCGCCCGACTTGGTGTACAGATAGGACTTTGACAATAGGCATGTGTGAAGGCGACTCCATCTCCTACGAGGCTATCAATGTTCGGGGTTGACACGAACGGGTTCCCCAACGCGCCGATTGTGTCGTAACGTTGCTGATCTGTGCAAACCCAGAGAATATTGGGTGCTTTAGCAGCCATGTGTCAGCCTCTTGGTGTGTACTATTTAGCTGTTGCGGTAAAACCAGACGCTTTAACGATGTTCGCGAGGTCCGCTGGCGTAGCGGTGTTTTTTCGGACTTTAATGACGGCTTGATCGGGTAGCGAAACTTCGACACTGATAACGCTTTGGTGTTGTGTAAGTGCACCCTGCACTTTTGCGACACACGCCCCTCACGTCATGCCCGACACGACCAGCGTAACATCTTCACTTCCTGCCGGTTCAATCGGGACAGACATAAAGGCGTTCAGCAATTTCCCAGAAGCGGTATCGAATATCCGAATTTTTCCGTCGAAACCGCCTGTAGCGAGTTGTGTACCATCAGGATGGAACGAAACCGCAAAGACACCGACTGCATCGCCTTGCATGCTTGCTAAACGTTTCCCATCTGCTACGTTATAGATACGCGCTTCGCCGCCTGCGCTGCCAGTAGCAAATCGGGTGCCATCTGCTGAGAATGCTATACCTTCAATTGTACCCGACTGTGCTTCGTAGGCCTGGATGAGGTTAAAGTCTGTATTTCCGACATCTCTTCGGATTTCGCGGAAGATTTTGTAAAGCCGCGGTATCCGATCTTCACCGCCATTTAAAACTTGGTCTTCAGTCGGATGCCGTGCAATGGTATTGATCTCGCCGTAACCTTTGTTACTGGAGTTGATGTCATCAACGAAAGAGCCGGTATCTACCTCAACCAATTTGAGTGCGGTATCCCGTCCGGCACTCACGAAATGGGATCCATCAGTGGAAAAAATGGTACCGAAAACCCAGTCGCTGTGGTTATCAAACTTAATCAGTTCTTTTTCGTCTTCGACGGATAGGACACGCACTGTTTGATCGGAGCATCCGAAAGCAACACGATTGGCATCTGGTGAAAAAGAGAGTCCATAAATCGTATCATAACTGGAGCGTATCGCTTTGATAAGGGTGTTCGTTGCGGTATCCCAGAGCTGTACTTCGCCAAATTGTGCGGCGGATCCGCCTGCCATGCCCAATATTTTACCATCTGCTGTATACGTCAACGATTCTATTCGACGCGCTTTACCTACCAATCGCTCTTTAAGTTCAAAATTTACTGTGTCATACAATAAAACTTCGCGGACACCTGATACTGCAAGCGTGCTGCCATCGGGCGAGTATGCCAGCGCAGTAACCACCGGAGGTACGGTGTAGATCGGATAGTTTCCCTCCGCCATATCATCGACTTCGGCGGGTGTGTCATCGGGCGCGCCTTCAAGAATCCACCGCCGAAACAACTCGACCTCTTCAGCAGAGAGCGGTTCCATGTTTTGTGGCATTGCGGGTTCATCGCCGGAGATGAGCTGAATGATGAGACTGTCATCGGGTTTCCCCGGGATGATTGTTGCATCACCCGCCATCCCACCTTGTTTGAGATCGGTATAGGTTGTGACAATCAAGCCGCCGTTTGGATCGCCTGGGTGATGGCATCCTTGACAACTTCGCTTGAGAATTGGGACGATCTGTGAGTGGTAGCTGACGGGTGCCTCTGCACCATGATTGTCTGCCGCTACAAATGGGACCGAGACGACGAAACAGAGTAGATACACCGCTAAATGAGTTGTAAACCTTGATCGCGATATTTTCATGTTGTTAAAACCC
>VXXH01000566.1 GCA_009835515.1 Candidatus Poribacteria bacterium | reverse complement strand
AATTTGTATACAGACTTTTGGCACAGCTTACAAGTCAAAACTTGCTACACAAAAGTTGGAACCACGACATGCTCAACTCGGAGGTACAGCATGGAACACCATATAACAGACGAACAGTGGGAACATTTTGAGGAAAACGGTTATGTGCGCATCGGACAAGTCGCAACGGATGCCGAGCTCGCACAAATACAACAGCGGATGGATGACATCATGCTCGGCAAAGCACCCTTGGATTACGACCAGATCATGATGCAGCTTGACCGAGAACCCGGAAAAAACGTACCCGGACCGCAGTCTAAAGGACACAAAGGGGCAACACTCCTATATCGGAAGATTCAGAACCTTGAACTCGATCCGATCTTTTTGGCGTATCTCCAGAAACCAGTTTTCCAAGAGGTCTGCGCGAAAATCTACGGAGAGGGCACCGCTGTCGCCTGTTTCCGGGCGATGTTTATGAATAAACCCGCACATGAAGGCACGCAGCTCACGTGGCATCAAGACAGATGGCAGGATCTCGACCGCGATCCACAGATTACGATTTATACCGCCTTGGACCCAGCAATGATTGAGAACGGTTGTGTACATATCATTCCGAAGTCCCATAGCAGGCTCATCAACCCTGAAAATGGATCCGGTTTTCTCACACAGGAGCACATCGACGACATCGTCGCGAAGGCTACACCGCTACCGATGGAATTGAAGGCGGGAGAAGTCGTTCTACTCCATAATTGGATGTTGCACAGTTCCGGGACAAACGATACGGATATTCCGCGACGCGCCTTTAGTGTCTGCTACATGCATGGTGACACGAAGTCGCATAATGGGCATATCTTTACGCGGGTATTCGGCGATGGCGCGATTCGTGTCGCCGATTTATCGAAGTTTCAGCATGAAAGCCCACTCGTTTATTAGGTTTCGGAGCAAAAACCACACCGGTCCCATAATGGTAAGCATTTCGGTTCTCCATCTGAAAATAGAGTCTTGGAAACCCAATTTTGCGTAAGTTCTGTTGAATACTTTTCAATACGAAAAACCTTTCAGATGTCAGAAAGAAGTGTTCGTCTCATCAGAAACCTCTTTAACTGATAACTGATAACTGATAACTGACAACTAAAAAAACAAGGAGAAAAATATGGCGAAGATTCGACTTGCCATGATTGGGTGTGGCGGAAACTCCTCCGGCCACGCCAGACGTATGAATGCAAACCCCGACGTACAAATCGTCGGCACCTGTGATGTAAGTACAGACATCGCCAAGGGCTACATTGATCGGAATCTGTCCGATCTCAGCCCACGTCCCGGTGCCTATGACGACATCGGTAAAATGCTCAAAGAGACAACACCGGATGCCGTGGTGATCTCTACACCGCACACACTCCATTTTGAACAGGGCATGCAGGCACTTGAAGCCGGGTGCCACGTGTTAATGGAAAAACCGATGGTTACGTCTTCTAAAGATGCGTATACCCTCGCTGAGAAGGTGGAAGAAACCGGACTCACGCTTACCATCGGCTACAATACGCCATGCTCGCCGAACTTCTACTATACCCGAGAGGTCGTCCGAAGCGGAGAACTCGGTAAGTTGGAATTGGTAATCGGGTATATTACACAGGGTTGGAAAGGTGGTACAACCGGAACGTGGCGGCAGAATCCGAAACTCTCCGGTGGTGGACAGGCTTATGACAGCGGGGCGCACCTCCTAAATAGCCTCTGCTGGGCAGTCGAATCGAAAGTCGCTGAAGTCTATGCTTATACCGATAATCAGGACCGTGATGTAGACATCAACTCGTCGATTAACGTCAAATTTGAAAACGGTGTCCTTGCTGCAATGGCGGTCAGTGGTAATTGTCCAAGTCCGGGCGGCACGCACATGGCGTTAGTCTTTGAAAACGGTCGGATTGAAGTTGACGGTTGGGGCGGCGGTTGGATTCGCGTCTGGAAAGGTGGCGAAGCGTTAGATCCACCACCAATTACGGATGACATGTCCGCTGGCTCACCTGACGACAACTTCATTGATACGCTCATGGGCAGAGCAGAACCCCGGACAAATCCGATGAACGGGATCATCCAATCTGAATTGATGGATCTCATCTATGAATCCGCAGAGACAGGTATCCCCGCGAAGCCGGAACGCTAAAACAATAGGCGCGGCTTTATTGCCGCGCTTACTACATCCAATTAAAAGGAGGAATTAAAATGGAGTTCACTGTTAATTTAACAACAGAACAAATCATTGATTTTATCCAGCAGATTCCGCCGGAAGAGAAACTCGCAGTCCTCACTAAACTCGCTGAGCAGGCACACGCCGAACACACTGAACAGATACAATACGGCGAAGCAAAGGTCCGTAAGGTATGTGCAGCGCGAGGCTTAGATTGGGACGCTATGACTGAAGAGGAACGAATAGGTTTTATTGATGATCTCGTTCATGAGGACAGAGAACTACCAAGGCATTCGCATCGTAACAGCAGCTGATTTCCTTGGACAGTTTCGATAAACGTCGTCCTAATTAAGAGAAATGTCTTTTAAGACAGTTCCTCTAACGTAGCCCCTTCAGGACGCGGTGCTACTGGTCGGATAGGCATCTTCTCGTAAGAACGATACGCCAGTTCCGCTAAATGCGGGGTCTCAACACGGACATAACCATCTGCTCGCGAGTGCATCAGCGCATCAAGGATACCCGTCACAAGCAGCGTCCGTTCCACCGGATACTGCGGCACCCCCGTCACGAACATCTCCTCAATATTAAGGCTCAGATAACTGAAATGGGAATGTGGGGGTCCATTCTGTAAGTAGACCTCTGTGGCATAATCCGTATCACCCGCTTTTGCGGCATAAGCAAAATCAGAGACATAACCGTTCAACATCAGCACAGCGGAACGGAATCCATCACTATGTTCAAGTAGAAACGCCGTCGGATTTGGGCAACCTTCTATAAACGTGCTATCCGGACGATTTTCGATCTGCGCGCACGCCGCTTCCGCTAATTCCAAAGACCATTTTCCTGCTTCGCCCGCTTCCCAGACCGAGTCTCCCTCCAAACACTGTATCGCCACAACCCCGGACTCGCCACCCTCTCGGCGTTCAATCATGCATTGTAACGTCTCAAGCGCATGAAAACCGTAGGACTCCACACCACCATAACCGATGCCGACAGCCGATTCCAACGCTGTATCAAGCGGATGCTCTAAGAACGGTTTCCGCCAACCGAGCGGTAGCGAAGACCCCGCCATGAACGGCACGTCAAGTGCTTTTGCTCTCTCATACATCCAAATCGCATCGTCCCAATTGTAGGAGAGATGCTTATCGTTGAAAACAGGCACCGACTTACCACTCGACGCAAAGACCCCACAAATCTGCTCAAACATATACCGGCGCGGATACATGTGTTGCTCTAATTCGTTATAGGGATAGTCGCCGTGTTCACCAATAAGCAGTACGCCATCAACCGCCAGCTCGCTGCCACCAAGCGTTAGTGCCTGCCGAATACTCGGATAGATAGGGACGTTATGCGCAGCTGCCAAGCCGACACCAATATCTCGTTCATCAACCTGATCGAGATAGATGGATACTAATTCAACGCGTGGCATCTGCAGTCCGGTATCCGTCGGAAAACCTTTCATGTATTTCGTGGCGATTACGTCTGCATGCGAGTGCTGAAAATAAGTCGTAATAATCGCAGCAATTTTCTTACTATCAGCCATCTTCTTCCCTCCGTAGGAGCGAGCTGTGCTCGCGATCCGTTCGTGTCCCTTGTAGGAACGAGCTGTGCTCGCGATCCATCCTTTGTAGGAGCGAGCTGTGCTCGCGATCCATCCTTTGTACCTTTGTAGGAGCGAGCTGCGCTCGCGATCCGTTCGTGCCCCTTGTAGGAACGAGCTGTGCTCGCGATCCATCCTTTGTAGGAGCGAGCTGCGCTCGCGATCCGCTATCTAACGATCTCCGTTCCGATACCACCCTCTGTAAAAACTTCAAGCAGCAGCGAATGCGGAATCCTGCCATCAATAATATGTGTTTTATACACGCCACCGATGAGTGCCGTTGTACACGCCTCTACCTTCGGCAGCATACCGCCCGCGATGCAACCCTCTTTAATAAATTCGTCCACCTCTCTCATACGGATCGTTGGCATTAACGATGCCTCATCCGAGAGGTCTCGGAGAATGCCGCGCGTGTCGGTGAGCATAATGAGTTTCTCTGCTTGAAACGCGGAGGCGATCTCGCCTGCCATTGTATCGGCGTTAATGTTATAAGTTTGCCCATCAACACCAACACCGATCGGTGTGATAACAGGAATATAACCTGACCGATCAAGCGCAGAAACCGACTCGGTGTTGACTCCGATAATCTTCCCAACGAACCCCAAGTCCACGTCTATCGTCTGCCCGTTTTCATCGGTAACCTGAGTCT
>VXXH01000065.1 GCA_009835515.1 Candidatus Poribacteria bacterium | reverse complement strand
CTAATGGGATTTAGTATTTTAGAGGTGAAAGGAGAGAAATAAAATGGCGAGAAACAGAAGTCAAACACGTAGGACTGACCGGACAGGTAAAGAACACGTTCGTTCGTGGGCAAGACCTAAACCACCAGCTAAAATTATGCCTCCTGAGTCAGTTAAACCAGAACCAGCTAAGCCTGTTAGCAAACCAAAACCACCCAAATCAGAAAATTGATTGTTTGTAGTTGTAATGTAACAGTCAAGTAAATTGTCAGGCGTGCGTCTCTCTTACGGGAACACGCCTGTTTTTTGTCTAAACAGGCGCATGTTGGTAACTATCACCCTTTTTACCAAGGTGCCTTGGGCTGAGAAAACCAAATCCGCAATATAAGCTAGTAGTCTTTCAAGTTTGAAGTTGAGGGTTGGTTCGTAGTAGTGCGATTTATCGCACGTCCGAAAGTCAAGAACGGGCAATGAATTGCCCTACTACGAACAGGACCAACATCACAAACTCAACATTGAAATACTACTAGGTGGTGTTTACATTTCATCATCAAAATCACTGGGAAATCAATGAACATCAAATTATCCTCTGCAGATCGGATAGATACTTGCAGAACCATTGAAGTCTTATCAGGACTGGATCTGAAGTCAAAATGTAAACACAATCTAAGACCTTCAAGTGAATAGATTCTTAAAATCCGCGGAATCCGTGTCATCCGCGAGAATCCGCGATTCAGACAACCTACCACAAAACCAAATCAATCTCCGCCATAACGCGCAGTGTCTCCGCAACAGCCACCAAAATCGCACGATACTGCTGCAACTCCGCACGACGTAATTCCTCTCCCTTCCGATCCTTCAACCACTTCTCACACACCTGATACGCACCGACCTCATATTCCCACACCGCAACAGGCACATCCGTGAAATACTGGGTCGAGTTGATCCAGACCCGTCCATCCACATAGCGCGCTTTTTCGACAACGCCATCACCGTCACCCTCAAACCGATGCACCCCCGGACCGCCTCTTCCTGTAGGAGCGACTTGTAGTCGCGATCCATCTTCCAACAGATGCGAATCAATCAACCGCTGCCCCAACGTCGCGAGTGTGCGAAACTGCTCAATATCTTGGGGTAACGGGATACGCGGAAAATCGTATCTTAGGAAATCATAATACCGCTCGCGATAGGTCGGACTATACAAAATCGCATAAATATAAGCGAGAATCGTCTCCGGTGAAACGCCTTCGGGCAGGTTAAACGGTGCAGTCTGCGGCAATTCCAACGTCTCCGAAAGCGCGGTCAGAAAGGCAGGTTGGAAATTCAGCAACTGTTCTGTCGATATCCCCAATTCCTCTGGATTTGGATATAGGTAAAGTGGGAATACATGGGTGGGTCCATCTGTATTTGACACACAATTGCCATCCGTAATTCTGTTGGTAACAAAGATGTGTTGCCATGTAGTAGCACTCCGAATGATACGATGCGTGCAGAGAGCAAGATTCTCACCCATAAGGAGATGCCGCATAATTGCTGGTCGTGGCATACAGTGAAACCCTCGTGACTGCCCTGTGTAGTAAGTATATCGTATGTCAAACGGGCGATAATTAATCGGGACAATGTGCTGTTCTGTATCAGGGTGATCGCAAAGATCTTCTTGGGCGAGACGAATTTGCCAATCACGCCTATCCCTTGGCAGCCTATATTGCTGTCGTGCTTCGGATTCAGAGAGTGCCGCAAAATCAGTAACGGTGGCATGCACCGCTTCTGGAGTGCTATGAATAGTGAGTCTGTCTCGAGCTGTTATAATTCCAATTGAACTTGCTTGAAAGATGTCAGTGAGTACCCAACCTGCTTCGTATTCTTCTATATGTTGATCCTGACGCGGCACAAAATGATAGAACGGTGAATCAGGGGTTAACTCTGTCCATGTTGTGGTCTGAACATCAATATCTGAAAGGGTTGCGTACTTTTCCTCCCGACTTCCCCATAGGTCAGCATAATAGATTTTTGCTGGTGCAACATTATCTCGTTCCTTAACGCACAATAGAATTGCAGTGCCTTGCTGAATATCAAAGACATTTTCATCCATTTCACCATCAGGTACAATTTCTCCGATTCTGCTGCTGCCGTGCAAATTGAAACAATAGATGGTATTGAAACTGCTCATCAGGCTTTGTCGCATACCGCGAAAGATGATACCGTACAAAAATCCGTTATTGACAATATAACCGACAACACCTTCACCATTTCTATCAATTCGCCATTGTGCCCACCGGACAAACTTCACGTAGTCGCCCTGAAGTGCTTGAAGGTTTTGCTCATCCATTGGTACGCCATCAACACTCCTGTAATCTTCCATGAGTCGCCCAATGAAATTTAAACTTCCGTCAGCGTCACGACTTGGGTTAGCAGAACTTCGCTGATATGGCGGATTGCCAAGGATAACAAGCAGCGGTTCATCGCGTTTCACCGACAATGCCGCGTTTGCTTCATCGGAGATAAACCCCGCAAAGGGTATAGAAGGCTGCATCTCGTCCGGTTGTTCCAAAGTGTTCGTGAGATAGATACCGAGGCGTTCATCGGCGCGCCAGCCTTGCGATTGCAAGAACAGACTCAACTTCAGATGCGCAATCGTATACGGCGCGACGAGCAGTTCAAACCCGAAGAGCCGCCTGACCAATTGCGCGTTGACATATTGCGTCCACTCCCCCGCGCCGTAAGTCTCTGCTACATATTCTCGGACATGATCTAACACTGACAACAAAAAACCACCCGTCCCCGTCGCAGGGTCAAGAATGAGCGTGTCGTCATCGGCGAGACCGTCCGGTCTATTCAGCTCTGTTTTCAGGAGACTATCCACAGACCTGACGATATAGGAGATAACCTGTGGTGGTGTATAGTAGACCCCGCGATCGACACGCCGCTGCGGATCGTATTCGGCGAGGAACGTTTCGTAGAAATGGATTACCGGATCTTCGAGATGATTCTTCGCAGCAAACGCCGTGCGGAGCATCGCTGTCGGGACGTTTCGGAGAAGCACTGCGATGTCGTCCAGAATATAAGTAACGTTCGTCTCCAATGTCGGAGAAGCGACATGATGAAAAAGTTGGACGAGAAACGGATTTGAGCGCGGGAGCGCATCGGTGGCAGTGTGTCGTGAGAAGTGGGTTGCATTCGGCAGTGTGCAGCGTGCGGCAAACAACCCGTAAGCAAGCGTTTGTGCGTACATATCCGCAAAATCGTCCGGTGTCAGCGTAGAGATGAGCAGTTCCTTGAACGCCGAGAACATCCCGTAAATCTCGCTGTTTTCATCGGTGAGCGTCGTCGCAATCTGTGTCTGGAGTTCCCGCGTCCGTCTGGCGAGGTATCTTGCGAGTACCTCTGGCGAGGTGATTTCGACCTGTCCAGCGTCCAGAAACCGCTCCAGTAACCGCTCTAAATTTTCAGGCGAATCCTCAATGTTTGCTGTCGCACGTAACACCCCATCCGCATACAGTCGAAAATCGACGAAATTGGTGAGGATAAAGTTATCAAGGTTTTCGATGAAGCGCGCGTTCTGTGCTGCCGCGTGTCCTGTGAGCGCGTCCAAATCTCTATCGTACGCTTCCGCTTCAATATAACCGACAGGCAGCAACCCATCGATTGCAATAAAATCCGGTCTCCCGATCTGCTCCAGTTGTCTCGGTTCTTGTGTTAATTGGACGGTATCTCTGTCTAAGTTAACGAATAGCTCTTCAAGGAAGGTTTGGAGGTGTGGGTATAGCGAGAGTTCTGGGGTTGCCTCAGTGCTGGTTTGCGTGCGGTGGATGTTTTGTAGATAACGGTTGCAGTGTGTTTGGAAGTTCATGTTTACTGTAACCAATATGGAAATGCAGTAGACTGCTGAGACGCAGGCGGTCGGAGCAATTCAAACTTTCCATTCATTGATTTACGGGTTAAGACGATAATCCCACCGTCGGCGTATGTGCCTTTTGTAACATGATGATACTCAAATAGCAAAACGTCCTCAACACCGTCATCGTTAAAGTCAGCCCGCACCATCTCCTTTAACATTTGTCCCATACCGAACCCCTCAACATTCAAAACATTTTGACTTTTTTCGGTAACAACGAGTTCTTGATTAGCAATTTTCTGCTGGTATGTCGTCTCTAAATCTCTGTCGGCATCCCAACTTGATTTAGGTGCCAGATTTTCGCGAAACATCTCGAAAGGGAGCAATTCTAAGTTGAGGACCCCCGCTTTGGCATCTGAGATAAACTTTTTTTCGGGCGCGCTCGCCTTCTCAAGCGCATTGAACAATCCACAGGGATGCTTAAAAAAAAGTGACATCTTGTGGTCAAAATTGCTACTCGGGTAGTAGTCACGCTGAAGTGCTGAATCATATTCTCTACAGGTTCGCACATAAACCGTGTCGTCCTTCTCTTTCGTGAGTGTTACGC